>JBFEWG010000011.1:0-27224 GCA_041546465.1 Sulfurimonadaceae bacterium | reverse complement strand
TTCATCAAGCATCTCCAGGGCAATACTACCCTGCCCGGCAATGACCTCTTCATCTTCAAAGGGGTGGATAAAGACAAGGGCATTCTTCTGGGCATACTCCATGGCATAGGCATAGGCCTCATCATAATTGCTTCCCGCCAGAACGACTTCCGCCCCGTGGGAGGTGACCCCATTGATCTTGGTGATCGGCGTGGACTCCGGCATAACGATAACCGCATGTATGCCAAAATGTTTCGCTGCAAAGGCGACACCTTGAGCATGGTTTCCCGCACTTGCAGCGATAACACCCTTGGCTCTTTGCTCATCACTGAGCGAAGCGACTTTGTTGTAGGCACCGCGAAGTTTGAACGCGCCCGTGATCTGCAGGTTCTCTTTCTTCACATAAATATCTGCTTCGCATAAGGAGCTTAACAGGGGTGCATAAGCAAAAGGTGTCTTGACAGCGACCCCTTCGATACGTTTTGCTGCTGTTTTGATTAGATCTAAATTTAACACTGACTACCTTTGCAATACCGCATGCTCGACCATCGTACATTTATTCTGTACGACTTTCAAACCAGCTTTTTCAACCATCTGGGCTGCTTCATTGTTGACAATACCCTGCTGCGCCCAGAAGACCTTGACATCCCCACGCTCCAATACCGCTTCTGCCACCTTCGGTAAGGCATTGGGTTTGCGGAAGATATCCACCATATCAATCTCAAAAGGTATTTCAGCCAAAGAACGATAGACTTTCTCTCCCAAAATCTCATCTTCTTTTGGATATATCGGAACGATTGTAAAGCCCTGCTCTTTCAAGTATTTGGCCACTCTGTGACTTGCTTTTGAAGGGTCCGGAGAGAGTCCCAGTATCGCTATTGTCTTTGTGTGCTCAAAGATCTCTTTGATCTGATCACTCGTACTGTTGACTGTCGGGAATTCACACTCCATAGTTTCTCCTTTAAAACCTGCCAATATTTTGGCTTTTAGTGAGAGGATTATATCAGACTAAAACATAGTTGTCGATAAGCCTACACAGCTCAACGCAAAGAAATCTTTATTGCAATAAGAAAATATTATGTTAGAATAATTCATACATAGTATATATTCAATCAAAAAAAATGAGACTCAAATGAGCCAAAGCGAACTGGAAAGACTAAGAGAAGAGAATACAGCATTACATAACAAACTGAATCAATATTCTTCTTACATTGACCGCTTTAACATGATTATCGATGATATGCACGAATGGGTCTGGGAAGTTGACAAAGATGGTGTCTATACCTACGCAAGCAAACAGGTCGCAATTGTACTGGGTTATAAACCCGAAGAGTTGATTGGCAAGACGCCTTTTGACTTTATGAGTGCTGATGAGGCTGAACGCATTGGAAAGATCTTTGCGGAGATCGTCTCAGAAGAGAGACCCTTTTCAAAACTAAAAAACAACTGCATACACAAAAATGGACACATCGTCTATACAGAAACGAGCGGGCAACCCTTTTATGATGAGAATGGGCTCTTTTTAGGTTACAGGGGCATCGACTTTGATCGTACGATAGAGGCGATAGATACACAAGTTCTGCAAGATAAAACCATACATCTAGAAAAAGCTTTATATGACCAGCATGAGCTCCTTCTCAATGTGACCAACTCTATATCCGATCTTCTCTTCTATAAGGATAAGGAATACCGTTATACCGGATGTAATCAGGCCTTCAGCGATTTTCTTGGTCTGCCGATCGACTATATCATAGGCAAGACAGACTATGAGTTGTTTCCCACACAATACGCAGACCTTTTCAGGTCGATGGACAAACGAGTTATCGAAGGTCTGGAGTCATATTCCAACTATGAATGGGTCACCCATGCAGATGGGCGCCGACTATATCTTTTGACACAAAAGTCCCCGCTTTTAAACACACATGCCTCTCTTATCGGAATGGTAGGTATTGCAAGGGATTTCACAAAGGAGTATGAACTCGAAAAACAACTTAAGATATCAAACGACCGTCTTGTGACTGCACAGAGTATCGCTAATGTCGGACACTGGGAATGGGACATCATCAGCGGACGACTCTACTGGTCAGATGAGATCTATAAGATATTCGGTTATCAACCCCAGGAGTTCGGTGCGACTTACGATGCCTTCTTGGATACCATCTATCCCGATGACAGACAAATGGTCGCTGATGCCGTTGAGTTCTCTGTTGCCGAACAGCAAGACTACAATATTTTTCACCGGATCATACTTCCAGACGGCACGCAGAAAATCGTCCATGAGATCGGGCATGCCATCTATGATGATGCGAACAAACCTGTACAGATGATCGGTACCGTACAAGATGTCACAGAACTTAAAACGATGGAAAATGAGCTGGCTGAGCAAAAAGAGGCCTTTGAGAACATCTTTGAATACTCTTCTGACGGTATCTTGATTATAGAAGACGGAAAATTTGTCGCCTGTAATCAAGCCATTGTCAAGATGATGAAAGCATCTAGCAAAGAAGAGTTCCTGAACATGCATCCAGGTCAACTTTCACCTGAGTTTCAACCCGACGGTCGAAACTCCTATGAAAAAGCCGAAGAGATGATGAAGATATGTTTTGAAAAAGGACGACATCAATTTGAATGGGTCCACACCAGAAGAGATGGAGAGGAGTTCTGGGCAGAGGTCTTGTTAACACGGCTTATTATCAAAGACAAACCGATTATCCATGTCTCATGGCGTGATATCTCCGAACGAAAGTTTTTGGAAAACACCCTGCAGACATCTAATATTCAATACAAACATCTTGCTGATGAACTTGATAAAAAGGTCAAAGAGCAGTCTGCACAGATGATCAAACAGTCTCGTATGGCACAGATGGGGGAGCTGCTGAGTATGATTGCACACCAGTGGCGGCAACCCCTCAGTTCTATCGCAGCGGTCACAAGCGCTATCAAAATCAAACTCTCTTTGACATCAGATGAAGCCATCAATGAGGAAAACAAAAGTCATCTAGATAAGCAGATGGATGAAATCCAGAGCTTGACGCAATCTCTATCCAGTACGATTGATGACTTCAGAACCCTCTATAAACCTGACAGGGTCAAACAGCATGTTCACATCCAAGATCCGATAAAACGCGCCCTTCAGCTGATGGGCATCACCCTGGAAAAAGACACTATTAAAGTAGAGCATTTCTATGAGAGCGATGCCTCCGTACCGATGCATGCCAATGAGATCATGCAGGTTATGCTGAACCTGCTTAAAAACGCTGATGACAACTTCATAGAGAAGTCTGTTGCCAAACCTGTCATATCTATCTATACAAAGGAAGATGACAGGTATGTCATCATTGATGTCTGCGATAACGGCGGCGGGATCAGGGAGGATATTATTGAGAATGTATTTGACCCCTACTTTTCGACGAAAGATGAAAAGAACGGAACCGGTCTGGGTCTGTATATGTCAAAGATCATCATCGAACAGCAGCACGAAGGCCGCCTTAATGCATATAACAGTGGGGACGGTGTCTGTTTTCGCATAGAGCTGCCTAAACAGTAACAATCCTGCTTACACAACACTCAGTTAAGCTTATACTTCTCATAGATCGAGGAGACGGTATCGATATTCTTGATAAAGAGTTCGCATAGACCCGGGTCAAAATGTTTTCCACTTTGTTCCTGCAAATAAACTGTCGCTTCCTCAAAGCTCCAGGGTTCTTTGTATGACCGCTTGGACGTCAAGGCATCAAACACATCTGCAATGGCTGTAATACGCCCATAGATATGTATCTCCTCACCTTTAAGGCCATGCGGATAACCGCTTCCGTCAAACTTCTCATGATGGGTGTAGGCGATAATCGCACCTGCTTTGAGAAAAGGGTTTTCACTTGACTCCAGTATCTTCAATCCGATATTGGTATGCTCTTGCATCATGCGCATCTCTTCCTCGTCAAGCTTACCGGGTTTTAGCAGGATTGCATCACTGATGCCGACTTTACCTATATCATGCAGGGGTGAGGCATGAAAGACAATCTCTTGTTCGGTTGAATCAAGTCCATACGCCTGTGCCAGCAATTTGGAGTAATGGGCAACACGTGATACATGACTTGCCGTCTCGGGATCTTTATACTCTGCCGCATTGGAGAGTACCCGCAACGCTTCTTTTTCACGCTGGACAAGTGTATGTGTCGCCTTGGCCACTTCTTGTTCCAGTTGATGGTTAAAGTCATCCATGATAAGCTGGGACAACTTCAGTTTAGAGACATTTCTCATACGGGCACGGTACTCAGCTGCATTGATCGGTTTTTTAAGAAAGTCTATCGCACCTTCGTTGAGTGCTGTCAGTTTCACCTGGTCATCATCATCTCCGGCTGCAGTTATCATGATCGTCAACAAATCCGGATTCATCTTTTGTGCAGACACAAGCAGATCGATCCCGTTCATATTTGGCATCATATAGTCCACGAGAAGGATATCCACACTGTTTTTGGAAATATATTCCAAAGCCTCATAGGGATCCGAAAATGTCAGCATCTCGGGATATATATTGGTTGAAAGTGCTTTAAGTAGCTCCAGGTTAAAAGGTTCATCATCGACTGCAATGACCTTCAGGTGAAAACTGTTATCATTACCCGGTTTCATCTTAGATACCATCTATACCTCCCTTGTTATTAGCATTGATATCATCCAGAAATGACTGAAGCTGACCGATGCTTCCTGAAAAATCATACGGTTTTTCACTTCTCGCTGCTCCCTCTATCTCTTCAGCAAGGTCTGTGATTTTATACATGCACAACGTACTGCTGGCACCTTTTAGTTTATGCGCCTGTGCGATAAGGTCGTCTAAATCCTGCACTGCGTCTGCTTTTTTCATCTGCTCAATAATCAAGCCTGTTGTTACCTGAAACTTTTCAAAAAGTGAGCGCATGACATCTGGCGAGAGTTCCAATAACATGGCTGCTTTTTGCAGGCTTGAGGTAATCTCTTTCTCAGAGATGCTGCTGCTTCCACTTTTGCTTGGCAAATGAAAGAGTTCCTTTAAGAGTGTGCTGATATCATTACTGATAATCGGCTTAGGCACATGACCATACATACCTGCCTCTTTAAACCGGTTGATATCTTCTTCAAGGACATTTGAGGTCAATGCGACGATAGGGGTATTCCTGTTTTTGGCTGCCTCGCTTAGAATCTTCTTCGTCGCTTCTACACCGTTCATGACCGGCATATTTATATCCATCAGTATAAGGTCAAAATCATCTTCATGGGCATACCGGAAAGCATCCTCCCCATTATCAACGATATGGCATGCGATGGCGTACTTTTTCAGCATCTCACTGATCAGCATCTGATTGACTTCATTATCCTCTGCGACAAGGACACGAAGATGACTACCGTCAAAGACCTCATCTACCTTCTGGATATCCGAACGGTTCTGTGCAAACTGATAAAGGATGTTATAGAGTCGAGTGGAGCAGCGGTGATAACAGTTGATCATTTGAAAGTTAGCATAAGATGAGACAGACTCCGAACGGGAGTCTACACAGATAAGAAGCGTCTGCTCTTCATTCCACTCTTCATGCAGGGCCTTTGCCTCTTTCTCGTCAAAGACGATGATAATATCACTCTCCTTGCTTCTAAGCTTGTCAATGGAGAGCATGTTCGCCTCTACACCGAACATACTGAGATAGGCATTGACCTCATCACTGTTTTGGGTGTTTTCAAGCAGTTGTATACGATCATTGCCTAACAGTTCGTGCAAACGTCCCTTGGCTGATTTACATTTATCAAGTTTCAGGGTGAATGAAAACCGGCTCCCCTCATTCTTCTGGCTTGTGAGTTCGATCTCTCCACCCATCAGGCCGACCAATGAAGAACTGATACTCAGCCCCAACCCTGTTCCACCGAACTCACGTGTCGTCGAGGTGTCTTCTTGGGAGAAGGCCTCAAATATCTTTTCTTGACGTTCTTTGGAGATACCTACACCCGTATCTTCAACACAAAACTCGACTTTTTGATACGTTGACGTATCCTCCAGCATCTTTAGGCGTATGGCAAGCTGCTCTCCCTCGGGAGTGAACTTTATTGCATTGTTGATCAGGTTGGAAAGGACCTGCTTGAGGTGCAAGGCGTCCGCATATAAACACTCATCAATCCTGAAGTCGACATCAAGCTGGTACTTGAGCGACTTCTGCTGTGTTGCAAGCAGGTAGTTCATATAGAGATACTCCATCTCTATAAAGAGGTTGACACTGCTAAGGTCGACCTCCATCTTTCCCTGTTCCAGTTTGGAAAAGTCCAAGATCCCGTTGACAACACCCAGCAGCATACTCGCAGAGTTTTGGATCACCTCCAGGTACTGCCGCTGTTCATTATCCAATTCGCTTTCACCCAGCAGACCTGCAAAGCCTATGATACCGTTCATCGGCGTACGTATCTCATGACTCATATTGGCAAGAAAGTCCGACTTGGCATTCTTATTCTCTTCCGCTTTGATACGGGCATGTTCTATTTCAGTGATGTCGTTTAATGTCGAGAGGTACATCTCCTTACCGTCAAGCTGAATTCTTTTTGTACCGATACGAAAAGCCAATACATTACCCTTTTTATCGCGCAGATACTCTTGCTGTATAGACTCTGTCATATCATGGTTCAATGCATCAATATTGCAGTTTACACCACAACCCAAGACCCCACCTTCGCTGTCGACAAAGAGTTCACACAGGCACTGGTGCTTTCCCAAAAACTCATTGATATCTTTAAAGTCGAAATAGTCAAAGAACTTCTTGTTTAAGAACTTCACATGCCCCTCGAGCGTGGTCAGAGCCACAATGCTGTCCTGGTTGTCAAGAATCTGGTGCATACGCTCCTGCTGCTCTTCAAGGTTCTTTTCATAGAGGATCATAGCGGTCAGGTCCTCACGCAAGGCCATATACTCAAAGATCTCACCGTTCTCGTCAAAGATAGGGAATATCGTTGCATGGACATAATAGCTTGTTCCGTCTTTTTTCCTGTTTTGAAGCATACCGGTCCAGATCTTGCCGGCTTTAAGCAGTTTCCACATATCCTCAAAGACAGACTTCGCCGTGTCGGGATGCCTAACGATACTATGCGGCTGACCTACCAATTCAGATTCGGAATAACCGCTTAACTCGCAAAACCGGTTGTTACTGTAGGTGATGATCCCTTGGGTATTGGTTTTAGAGACCAGTGTTGATTTATCCAGAGCATCCTTATACTGCTCCAACAGCGTGATCAGACTCCGGTTCTCAAAAAGCTGGTCGTTAAGCTCACGTGTCATCGCATCGATAAGATGTGAGACGGCATCGGCCGATTTACGGCGGTGCTTCGGACGCAGGAGATTTGTCTTCAATTGGTTGGTTATCCTGTCTGACTCGGACAGACCAAGGACGACACTCGTCACATTGAAAAGGTGATTCGTTCCGTTGGCATAGGCAAACTCGCCATAGGTGACAAATCCTGCCTGCGGAGCCATAGAGGAGAGTACAATATACTCGTTTTCAAGATGATTGTTAAAGAATGTCTTTCGTGCAGCACATGAGTAGATAAAAAGTGATTCGATCGGACGGATGGAAGCTTTGACATAGATATCTGCCGTCGTGTCGATGACTGTCTGTTCATCCTCGATGGCAAATTGGACGACTGTGCCCTCTTCTATCCTTCCTGAATAATGGATACCACCATCTTCAGTGATACTGACTGCCGATCTTGCCACCTTGAAACCCTTGTCATCGAAGGTCAAAGGAAACTCGATAATGGACTCCGGGACATTAGCCAGAACATCCTGACCCAGATACTCCGTGTAGACGGAAAGAACAGGTTTCCCATCGATCTCATACACAGTATTTTCATCAGCTTTTGTCACACGCATATCTTTTCCGACACTCTTCCATCCGAAGTTATGCTCACTAAAGCAGTGGAGATCACTATTGTTCAGGGCTACTGCGACAAGTCCCTTGTTAAGTATCTGTGTATCATGGATGACAAAGGAGCTGTTGTCAAAAGCGTAATTATCCCCCGATATCCCTCCGATGAGAAGGACATCATCACCCCCTCCTTCATGAAAACCCTTCATCAAACGATCGACATTATAGTCCAGACCGTCGACAAAGAGAATAATGCACCGGGTATCCTCCTTGATAAGTGTTGTCGCCATTTCCATACCGACGTTTTCACTGTCACCTTGGGCGCTGAATGAGCACAGACTTGTCTGTTCAAAGGAAGTTATGCTGATGAGCGTCGTATGCTCATGGACTTTTCCGTCAGAGATCTCTCCCGAACTTGAAGCACCGACAATGACTGCCTGAGGTAGATGTGATTTTATGATCCGCGTGATCTCTGAAACACGATGATGCTCAAGCGAGCCGTCAAAGACCTGTACAAGTATTGCCTCACGGGAAACATCCGATGTCCATTCATCTTCAAGCCATGCCAGCAGATCGATGACGGTTACGTAGGTATGATTACTTGTATGCATGTGTCGCGTCCATTGATTAAAAGTTTTTCTTATACATTATAATCAGATTGTTTCTTTAATTGCCATAAAAGCATTGTATTTTTACATAATAATTTTTTATTATACATTCTTTAAGTAATCTTTTAATTCTATACGCTATTATTTATTAACCAAAGTAAACAATATTTCTTCAAATGTAGGTGATTATGCAAAGAACTATTCTTGTTGTTGAAGACAATGATGTCAACCTCGAACTGATCACGCTATTGATCAGACAGTATGCTGAAGATAAAAAACTCGATATCAAGCTGCTTACAGCTGACAACGGTCAGGAAGCAGTAGACATCTGTTCCAAACAGCTTGTAGACCTTATTTTTATGGACCTGATGATGCCCATGATGAACGGTAATGAAGCGACCAAGATCATCAAGAGCAATCAGCCACGGACCATGATTATTGTCATCTCCGCTTTCGGTGATGAAGCCAAACAGAAAGAGATGCTCTGTAGCGGCGCCGAAGACTACATGATCAAACCGGTCAATGCCCCGCTTTTCAAAAGCCGTCTGCATAACTATCTTCAGCTTATTCATACGCGTAACCATATCAGCGACTCACCCAAAGCACGTAATCTCTTCAGCTCGAAGGTCTTTAATTACCATATGGATTTCTTTGTCGGTTCTGAAGCAGATCTGTCCGAATTTTGGGAAGCCATACTTATCCGCCTGGACTTCCAGCGTCATATCGATAAGCTCAGCGACTTTGTCCGCTTCATCTACAGACTTGGAAGCCTGCAACTTCACCAAAAGTTCCAGTTTCATATCTTTATCGAAGAGGATATGGATAACTTTTTCTTCACACTGGACAATATCAAACTGCTTGGATGTGAGAAGATACATGCCATCATAGAGAAACACTATCCCGAGGCACTCTTTCTATGTAAAGAAAATCTCATCAGTTTTGTCTTGCCGAAGATCTCCATTGAAGCACTTTCTGCCCCTGTTGCCGAGCCGGCATCGGCAGCTCCTGTTCCTGCTGCAACCCTTGAAATCCTGACAACAAAAGAGAATGAAGAGCTCTTAACCTTTGATATCCTCGATGCGGATGAACTTGAAGACTTTGAAACCTACCTGCTTAAACTGCGCTCCCTTATCCTCCTGATGGAGAACAGTCATCTTGAGAGTTCCGATATCGACGAACTTTGCCACTGTTTTGATGAAATGGCATCCATCCTCAGTATCTCGAATGATGCCTATGTCCTTTCCAACTCACTTAAAGAGCTCTCCAATGCCATTGCGCTTAATCAGGAGCATTTTAAAGAACATGCCGAACAGCTCTTCGACTTTGTCAACGCCTTTATGAACGATCTTATATTTTGGAAAAGCAAGATATTCTACGAAGGGGCACCGAGTGTGGACTTCCTTAACGACTCCATCACGACCAATGCTAATATGCTTAATGCACTTTTACAGCCAGAATCGGAAAATCAGGAAGAAGACCTGGGAGATATCTTTGACTTCTAACTACTCAAAAGGCTATCTATGGATATGATAAAGCAGTTATATGAACTCAGTAAAGACCTCGATATTCTCTTTGTGGAAGACGATGATGAACTTCGTTCGCAGATGAGTGCTATGTTCGGCGAACTTTTTAAACAGGTCGATGATGCCGAAAACGGAGAAGCCGGCCTGCAAAAATATAATCAGAGACTTGCCGAAACACACCGTGCCTATGACCTTGTTATCACAGATATCAATATGCCTGTAATGAACGGTATCGAGATGATCCGTGCTATTTATGAGATTGACCCCTTACAGCCTATTATCGTTGTCTCCGCGCACAATGAGTCAGAATACCTGATGGAACTGTTGCATGTGGGTATCAACAGCTTTCTCATCAAACCTGTCAAACACCAGGAGCTCAGCACTACCCTCTATAAAGTCATAAAATCGATCATCAACGAACGTCTGGTCGAAAAGCACTATCAAGAGATAGAAGCGCTTAATGCCCAGCTCTCCTTACAAAGTGAAGCGCTTAAAAAAAGTAACGAAGAGATGCGGGAGAAAAACATCGCTTTGGAAAAGTCGATGCGTATTATCGAGGGAATGCAGCACAAAGAGCAACTCCATCGCCAGATCGATATTCCCCTCAGATTGGGAAAAAACAATTTTTCGCACGAAGAAAGCACTGATACAGGTGTTTCCCATTTGAAGAAGATAGAGAGGCTGATCAATGCCATTGCTTTGAAACTGCCCAATAAATGCATAGAGGACACGACCTTAAAAGAGCTCTCCGATGCGGTCAGAGATTATGCAGATTCACTTCCTCAGGAGAAGACACTGCAGCCTTTACAATCAGAGTTAAAAGAACTGGGTTCAACCCTCTCCTATCATCCTAAATGCAACACCAAAGAAGAGCTTGAGCGTATCTTTAATATGCTTGAGAGTTTCTTTTTCATCTATGCCAAATGGGAACAGGAGTGGAAGAACATTGATGCGCAGAAGTTTGAACTCTTCAGCAGGTCTATCGAACATGAGATCAGCACACTTATCGATGTGTGGAACTGTAAGTTGTAAACCGATATGCCGTCCTACATCGAGAGTGTAAAACAGCGTTTTCTTCTTGCCACTGTCATTATCCTGCTCATTGCCGGATCCATAGTTTCCTTTCACGAATACCAGCTCATTGTCAGTGAAGAGAAGAACAACATCACGCTGCAGCATGAAAACATCCACAGAAGTTACAGTTTTATACTGAAACAGCTTGAAAACGACCTTCTACTGTACTCTAACATGATCCTGAATTCAAAGGAGCTTCGCAAAGCCATAGCAAAAAAAGAGAGGTCCAAAGTTCATACTCTGACCCAAGAGAGTTATGAGTTCTTGAAAAACAACAACCCTTTTTTAAAGATCATGACATTCAGGCTTCATGACGGCACAACCCTCTTACGCCTGCATAAACCGGAGATGTTCGGTGACGAGCTTCACCCTTCACGCGAGATCATAATCCAGACCAATCAGACCCATACCCCACACACCGGTTTTGAGATCGGAAAACTGGAGATGGTCTATAGGTCTGTCATACCGATCTTTTATGAAAAAAGGTATGTCGGCTCTCTTGAACTGGGAATAGACACAGATTACATCATCCAATCCTTGAAGCGGGTCGGATATCTACAATACGGTCTTCTCGTCAAACACCTCGAAAGCTCTGCACTGCTTACAAAATCTGTACTGTACAAAATAGATGACTTTTACCTTGTCAAAAGTGACCCACTTTTTACCCAGGCATTCGATAAGATAGATCTGAATACGAAAAAAACGGAGGCAGTCTGCTGCGACAGGATGTACATCATCAGTTCAGATCTTGATGTTTTTAACTTCAAAGGAGAACCCGTAGCCAAAATATTGATCGGTTTTGACATTCATGACATAACACAAAGGACAGATGCTATTTTAAAACGCTCCATACTCTTTATCCTTTTCATCATTCTCATACTCACCCTCATTATCAATGCAGGCTTCAAATTCTTTACCCGTCAGCTGATCAGTACCCAAACAGAGCTTGAGAACCTTAACAAGACCCTTGAGCAACGTGTTAATGAAGAGGTTGAGAAGAACCGGCAACAAGAAAAACATTTGCTGCATCAATCTCGCCTGGCACAGATGGGTGAGGTATTAAGCATGATAGCGCATCAATGGCGTCAGCCGCTGTCTTCCATCAATGCCATCATCACCTCTATCAAATTAAAATACGCACTTAAAGACTTTGATCTGAAAAAAAGAAGCGATCAGGAGGCCTTGATGACTTATACACAGGAACAACTCGACAAAGTTGAAAACAGCGTCATCAACCTCTCCGAAATCATAGATGATTTTAAAGATTTTTATAAACCGACACACAACAAAGTGACGGTGGGAATCGATAAACTAGTCAAAAGAGCACTGACCCTCGTTGAAGCTTCCTTTAAAAGTAACCGTATCAATTACGAAATACAATGTGATGACAACTCAAAAGTCGATGTCCATTTTAATGAGGTGACACAGGTCATTCTCAACCTCATCCAAAATGCTCTTGAAGAGATGGTGGAACATCAAACCACTAATCCGACAGTAACACTCAAGACCTTCTCAGATGAGCATAACGCATATATCGAGGTATGTGACAATGGAGATGGAATCGATAAAGAACTTACTGAAAAGATCTTTGATCCCTACTTCTCTACGAAAGAGAGTAAAAACGGTTCGGGCCTTGGTCTGTATATGTCCAAGATGATCATCGAAGAACATCATCATGGAAAGTTCTACCTTAAAACGGACACTGAACAGACCTGTTTTGTCATCTCCCTGATTAAAAGCTTCAAAGCCGATTAAAAAAGGTGTCCCTGATTATCTTTTAATCGTGTCTTCGGCTTTCACCCACATCTCTTTTGAAGCTTTTTGCCATTTTCTATCCATAAAGTGGCCAGTGATCTTTATCCATCTGCCTTGAAAGACATTGCTGGTAAACGATGTCTTCTCTTCCCACCGTTCGATCACTTTTCCATCTGGCCTGTCGTATATACTGGCCTCTTTGTTGACCCGGTATGCACTGCCTTTTTCTGTGATGACAGGTTTGGCTTCAGGTGCAGGCGTCTTATTGACCTCTATCGTCATCTCCGGTTCTACTTCATGGGGTACGACCTCTTGCTTTTCTTTCATCATGAGTTGAGGAAAAGGGTTGTCATCTTCACAGTCACTCTTCACGACAATCTTTTCTTCACATTCACACTCCAAAGACGGGACAGTTTTATTGACAGGTGATTCATCCTGTTCCTGTAGCTTTAATCCGAGGGCATTGTTCTTATGGGTAAGTTCATCCTGCTTACTCTTTGCCGTTGCCAACTCTCCTTCGAGTCTCTTGATCTCATCTTGTGCCAAGGAGAACTTCTCGCTCAGATTCTCTTCTATCAGATGTGAACTATCCCGAAGTGTTCTTATCTTCTGCCTGGCAGATTTCAATTCATCCTTCAGACCTTTGATTTCATCATTCCCGTCTTTCTGCTTCCCATCACTGGTAGGTGTTTCTGCACGTTTGAGCTTGTTAAGCTGTTGCAAAAGAGCCTGGTTCTTCTCTACCAGGATCTCAGCCGAACCGTTCAGACGGGCATTATCTCTCTTTATGACCTCAATCTCTTTCTGTAACGATACCAACTTTTCCTGTACATCCGCACTCTGCATAGCGCGTTTTTGAAGTTTGGTGTTTTCGGCTTCCAACTGGATAAGGCGTTCGCGGTTCTTCTCAAAGAGTTCATAGTCATACCCTTCACTCTTTGCTATCTTATGCATCTGTTTCTGCTGTTCGATGATCTGTTGGCTGCACGCTCTGTTCTCTTCAAGAAGACGTTCATAACGCTGTCGCAGTTCGCTGACTTCATCGACAATACTCTCAATACGCTTACTCATCAGTTCATCACTGTACAGCAGTGTACTCAGACATAATGAAAGACTTGCGGCAATGAAGTATCTATGCATTACAGCGCCCTCTTTTTAAGTACCGCACCCATCTCAAGGTGATGGGTATAAGGGAACTGGTCGAAAGCTGCCATCCGGATGACTTCAAACTCATCTTGAAGCTCCTCAAGATCGCGTTTTAATGTCTGTGGATTACATGAGATATAGATCAAATGTTCAAAACGTCTGCAAAATGCTCTTGATTTCTCATCCAGGCCGCTTCGCGGTGGATCAACAAAGAGCGTTTTAAGTTCATAACTCTTCAAATCAATCTCTTTCATACGCCTGAACTCACGGACACCATCAAGTGCCTCCGTAAACTCTTCACTGCTCATGCGTACGAAGGCTATATTATGAGTATCGTTCAAGCGCATGTTTTCTTTGGCCGCATTGATCGAGCTTTTTGATATCTCCGTTGCAAGGACCTTGTCAAAGACACTGGCAAAAGGGATTGTGAAGTTCCCTGATCCGCAATAGAGTTCAAGCAGGTCACCGCAGGAGCCCTTTGTCTGCGCCAATGCCCATGAGACCATCTGTTCGTTCACGTGCGGGTTGGGCTGGGTGAAAGAGTTCTCTATCTGTTTGAAATGGTACTCTTTTCCATCAAAGCACAGCGTCTCTGTCACATAGTCTTGTGAGATCACGACTTTTTGCTTCCTGCTTCTGCCTATAATATGGATATTCAGCTCTTCACTTAACTCATCTGCAAGGTTTTTCCACACATCATCAAGCTTGCGATGATAGATAAGGCTCACGACAATCTCACCCTTGGTCGTCGAAAGAAAGTCGACATTGAAAAGTTTTTCAGCCATCTTCTTTTGCTTCAAAGCCTTCAACAGCCTTGGCATCAGGTCCGCTATACTCTCATTCACCATCGGGCAGGCATTGATCATCTCAACACCATTTCCCTCAAGGGTGTTCATCGCATAAAAGATCTCATCACCCTTATGCCAAAGTTTAAACTCGCTTCGTGCTCTGTAATGTGATTCATCTGACCTTGCAATATCAAAATTCCCGCTGTAGATACTTCCAAAGGCTTCTTGAACAGTAGACAACTTCGATGCCAGCTGTTCTTCGTAAGTTGCGTCATAAAGTTTACAGCTGCCGCATACCCCAAAATGTTCACAATTCATCTTATTCCTAACTCTATTTTATACTGGCGATCAGATTTCCGATCAGCAGGTTCCATCCGTCTACCAACACAAAGACGAGTATCTTAAAAGGCAGCGATATCATAACCGGCGGAAGCATCATCATACCCATTGACATCAGGATTGAGGCGACAACCATATCAATGACGAGAAAAGGCAGAAAGAGCAAAAATCCTATCTCAAACGCAGTTTTAAGCTCACTGATCATAAAAGCCGGGATCACAACGGAAAGTGGGACATCCTTGATAGTCTTCGGATTTTGCATGTCACGGATCCTGAAAAAGAGTGCCAGGTCTTTCTCTCTCGTATTTCGGATCATAAAGTTCTTAAAAGGCTCTGTGGTCCTCTCAAACGCGACTTCATAGGATATCTTTTCATCCACATAGGGTTTGATACCCTGTTCATAGGCCTTCATACCTACAGGTTCCATGACGAATATCGTCAGAAGCAAGGCCAATGAGACCAGAAGTTGCGTCGGTGGGATCTGCTGTGTACCCATAGCTTGTCGTAAAAAACCGAACACGATCACAAAACGGGTAAACGTCGTTGTCATCAGCAGCAAACTCGGCGCCAGGAAAAGGATTGTCAACATCAAGATGACATTGATCGAACTCACCAATGCAGCCGGTGAGTCAGGTGAAGAGAGGGACAGGTTGACTGTCGGTACTTCCAGAGGCTCAGCAAGAAGGCTGAGACTCAGAAGGAGAAGAAGGCTTAGGTATCTCATCATTGATTTAGTACTTCTGCCTTATCAAGGATAGTCTGTTTTAACGCATTGTTCTTATCATCCTTGCGAGCATAAAAATAAAGCTCCACACGGCGGTTTTTCTCACGTCCGACTTCTGTCTCGTTACTGGCTTCCGGTCTAAACTCGGCAAAGCCCGCGGCATGCATCCTGTTAGGTTTGACACCACCCAGTAAAAGTTCTTTAAGCACAGAGGTGGCGCGCTGAGAAGAGAGTTCCCAGTTATCCTGATAGGCACTGCTTTTACCCGGGACACTGTTATCCGTATGTCCGCGCACACTTACTTCAAGGTCATTGGGAAGTTCCTGTACCAGTAAAGCGATACGCTTGAGGAATAACAAGGCATCCTCATTCTCTATTCTTGCCTCACCTGACTTGAAAAGCAGGCTTGCCGGAAGACGCAGTACAAAGCCCTGTTCACTCTCAGCCAGTGTCACAGCAGGGCCTTTACCCTTTTCCATCATCTCGTTCATCTCTGCGATCGCCTGCTTGATACGGTTGACCTGCTCCGAGCTCTCATCACGGTTCTCGATCGGGGTAGACTCTAGAATACGCTGCTTGGATATCTCCGTCTTCGTACCCCCTTCAAGGACACTCATGGCACCAGCCAATGATCCGATCGCTTCGGAAATCTTTTTGGCATCCATACTGGACATGGACAGAAGCAGTACAAAGAAACACAGAAGAAGTGACATAAGGTCACCAAAGGCCGCCAGCCAGGCAGGAAGACACTTAGGACAATCGCAAGGCTTCGCTTTTTTTCCCATACTGATCTACCAGGACTTATTCAAACTGACTGACACGATCGCCAGGAGAGAGGAAGGACAGAAGCTTGGCTTCGAGCGTACGTGGGTTGTCACCCGCCTGAATCGACATAATACCTTCCAGGACGACTTCCTTGACCAGGTTCTCCTCATCATTGCGGATAAGAAGGATATTGGCAATCGGTGCACCGAAGATATTACCGATCATCGCACCGTACATCGTTGTCAGCAAGGCAACTGCCATTGAGGGACCGATTGCAGAAGGATCCGCCATGTTCAAGAGCATCGCGACCAGACCGATCAGTGTACCGATCATTCCCATAGCCCCGGCAAATCCGGCCCACTGATCGAAGACTGCTGCATTCCCCTTATGACGCGTACTCGTCTGCTCCATCTCGATTTCCAACAGGTCCCTGATCGTATCAGGTTCATTTCCGTCAACAGCCATGGAAAGCCCCTGCTTCAAGAACTTGTTCTCTTCTACATTGGCAGCAGCTTCCAAAGACAAGATACCGTCACGGCGTGCCTGTGTCGCATACTCAACCAGTTTTTTGATAAGTTCCTGAAGGTCTTCCTGGGGCGGTTTGACGGCTATCATAAAGATCTTGACGAAGTTTTTCATCTGTTCCATTCTAAAACCGACAAGAAGTGATCCCAGTGATCCTCCGAATACGATCAACACCGAAGGGATATCGATATAAGCACCGATACCGACACCCATCGCCATTGCACCGAAGAGAAGTGCAATAATTAAAACCAGACCTATGACCGTTGCTAAATCCATTAGAACCCCAAAAATGATTAGTTTAAAAGTAACATAATTATTACTTAATTTTTAAAAAACAAGCTTAAATCCTGCTTGTCAGGTACAACTCACATCTATAATGTGACGTTTATTTATCCAAACATCGGTCGTTTTATGAAAAACATTACCGCTTTTTACATATCTTTTCCGGTCAGACCCATCACTGTTTTTTCTATTTTACTGTAATTTTTTTACTTTGTTAAACCACTGTAGTTTAGTTTTGTTACAATTTCATTCAAATCTACTAAAAGAGTGAGCATTACCCATGAATCTATCCATCGTGATTCTGGCTGCCGGCAAAGGCAGCCGCATGAAGTCTTCACAGGCCAAAGTACTTCACCCCATAAGCGGCAAAGAGATGCTTTATTTTATCATCAAAGAGTCGCTCAAAGTCTCTGATGATGTCACGGTGATCATCCATCATCAAAAAGATGCCGTACAGGAAGCGATGATCAAGCACTTTGGTGACAAGATAAGCTTTATCGTACAGGATGCAGAAAACTTTCCCGGCACCGGCGGAGCCGTTATGGGAATCAAGCCGCGCCATGATAAGGTCCTGGTGCTTAACGGAGATATGCCGCTCATCACGGCTGAGGCCTTAAAGGGCTTTGAAGATTCCGACGCGGATATTACGATGTCGGTCTTTGATCTAAAAGACCCTTCGGGCTATGGACGTGTCATCATCTCTGAACAGGGTGTCCAGCGCATCGTCGAGGAAAAGGATGCGACTGAAGAAGAAAAAAACGTCACCACAGTCAATGCAGGTATCTATTGTTTTACAAAGTCTGTTATCGACAAGCACCTTCCTAATCTGTCCAATGAGAATGCGCAGTCTGAATACTATCTCACCGATATTATTGCAATGGCACAACTCGACGGGCTGCTTATCAAACCGCTTTTTGTCAATGAGGAAGAGTTTAAGGGCGTAAACTCGAAACTCGACCTGGCAAAAGCGGAAGAGATCATGCAGGAGCGTATTAAAAACAAGTGGATGAAAGAGGGAGTTACAATGCAGCTTCCATCGACGATTTATATCGAGGAAGGTGTGACTTTCATGGGTGAGTCGATCATAGAAAACGGTGTTCGACTCTGTGGAAACACCTTGATCGAGAATGCTCATATCAAAGCAGGTTCCGTCATCGAAGAGAGCATCATCAAGAACTCTGACATCGGACCACTTGCTCATATCCGTCCGCTGTCTCACATCGAAGAGACCCATATCGGAAACTTTGTAGAGGTCAAGAAATCGACACTCAAGGGAATCAAAGCAGGACACCTCAGTTATCTCGGCGATGCTCAGATCGATGAGGGCACCAATGTCGGTGCCGGCGTGATCACCTGTAATTACGACGGCAAGGCCAAATACCAGACCATCATCGGTAAAAATGTGTTCATCGGTTCGGACACCCAACTCATCGCACCTGTCATCGTAGAAGATGACGTGCTTATCGCGGCAGGAACAACCGTAACAGCAGGCAAGATTGAAAAAGGTTCACTCTCTGTCTCTCGTGCACCGCTCAAATCAATAGCCGGCTTTTATTACAAGTTTTTCACCAAGAAATAGAGTTTTTCTATTTCTTCAACTCTGCAGCAGAGTACTCCACCTCTTCCAACCTACCAAAAAAGTAATAGAGTAAAGGCTAGTGATCCACCATCGCGATATCACTCCTGATCGCATTTAACAGAAGTGTACGCTTGTCCTGACGGTGTTGATAGATGAAAGTATGTGCCGGAAGTGTCTTGAGCTCGGCATCATAATAGTGCGTGTTGGAGCATCTTCCCAGAAAAAGAAAAGAGAAGAGAAGTTTTATCTTGTAGTCCTCAAAGATTTCATGAGGCTGTGTCAGAAAAGTCAGACCATACTTTTTAAGGTTGACAAGCGAAAGGATATAGAACATAAAATCCTCGAATTTCGTATAAAAAGCATTCAGACACGATATCTCATGGAAAAAGTAGTAATAGTTGTCAAGAAGCTCAGGGATCTGAAAAGTCTTGGAAAGACGACTTTTAACATCGCGCTTGTTTGAAAAATATTTCGGGTTTGTTGCCATATAGATATTTTCACGTCTGGCAATCGCTTCCTGCAAGGCCGCATCAAAAGCATCACTCTCTTCAAAACGCATATAAAAGAAACGCTCATCTTTTTTAAAACGTGATTCAACGGCGTCCTCGTCCGGATCAGAGAAGTCCAGGTAGAGAGTCGGCACACCACTGTCCATGACATATTCGCGGATAAGGTTCGCCAGATGCGTCTTTCCACACCCCTCTTCTGCCAAGATAATAGTGTTTTGTGTAAGCATTCTCTCTATCAACTCAAGATTTGCAATACTGTTTTTCAGTTTTCCTATGTTTCGTTTCATACAACGTCCATCCATATCAATATTAAATATAAAAAAAGAATTATAGCTAATCTACACTCATCCCTGCCAGATAACCGCTGGCGAACGACCATTGCAAATTGTATCCGCCGCAGGGTCCGTCCAGATTCATGATCTCTCCACAGAAGAAAAGCCCTTTGATCACCTTGGATTCCATCGTCTCGGGTCGGATCTCCTTCAATGAGACACCGCCGCGCGTGATCATCGCCATCTTGAACCCGTCATGACCAGTCACAGTCAGAGGTGTCCATGCCAATATCCTTATCAGGTCCGATCGCACCTGGCCGGCCAGTTTATTAAAGCTGTGCGCACACTCCGCTTTGGCCAGTTTGCACAGCTCAATACTCAAGGCTTCGGGCAGAAGCGTCTTCATGATATCAAGTGTACTTTGATGAGGGTCTTTGTCGATCGCCTGTTTAAAGTACTTCAACAGTTCGTCCTCGTTTTTTCCCTTTGTCAGGTTCAACAACAAAGGTACTTCGCCGTACTTTTCGATCAAAGGAGTGACCTCTCTTGCGAAATCAAGCACAACAGGACCACGTATACCTGTTTTGGTAAAGATAAGATCACCTTTCGCCCGAAGCTTTTTTGCCTTTTTCAGATCAACTCTGAGTTCGACCTTGGCAATCGTATCGGCACGGCAGTTCTGCACCCAGGTCTCTTTTGTCCGAAGCGGCATCATCGCGGGAAAGAGTTCCGTTACCTTATGGCCGACGGACTCCGCGAGAGGGTAGCCATCCCCTTCTGCACCCAGGACAGGATATCCCATACCCCCGGTGGCGATGACTATGCTTCGAGCATAAAAGTTCATTGACGGTGTTCTTACGCCTTCAACATGTTCTTCATTAAAAAGCAGTTCAGTGACACGCTGCGAGCAGAGCACTTCGACACCCAGCTTCTTCATCTCCTCTTCAAGTGCACTCAATATTGTTCCTGCATTGTGCGTAATCGGAAAGACCCGATATCCATCTGGGGCATGGCTCTCCACGCCGATCTCTTCAAAAAATGCACGCAGACGCTTATGATCAAAAGCGTCCAAAGCCTGGGTCATAAAGCGCCCTTCTCTTCCGAAACGTGCCATAAACTCATCATTTTCGAGGGTGTTTGTCAGGTTACAGCGTCCCCCGCCCGTCGCTTTCAGTTTGGCGCCAAGCTTGGAGAGCTTTTCAAGAAGAAGGACCTTTTTATTGCGCCGGGCAGCTGTAATGGCGGCTATCATACCCGCAGCTCCTGAACCGACGACGATCAAATCATATCTATTCATCCGTGCAATTATGACAAAATTAGTGTAAAATACACTAAAAAAGATATACATATGTTTCCCGACCTCTTAAACGGCAAAAAAATTCTTCTCGGTGTCACAGCCTCGATCTCTATCTACAAATCCCTGGAACTGATACGTCTTTTTATCAAAAGCGGTGCAGAGGTACGCGTTGTCATGAGCGAGTCTGCCAAAAAGTTCATTACCCCCCTGACCTTTGAGACCATCAGTATGAACAAGGTACTGCATGCAGACACGGAAGCGTGGGATAATGACCTCAACCACATCAAAATCGGCGAATGGGCAGACCTCTTTGTCATCGCTCCCGCTTCGGCAAACACCATAGCAAAACTCGCCAACGGGATCGCAGACAACCTGCTTCTACAGACAGCACTCGCCTATCCGCGTGAAAAACTGCTCTGCCCGGCAGCAAACACCAACATGATCAACAATCCCATCATCACCAATGCAATGAAGATACTCGAACTGTCAAACTATACGCTGATGAACACACAGACAAAACTGCTTGCGTGTAACACCCAAGGCGACGGGGCCCTGATCGATATCGAAGATATCTTTTTTCAGAGCTCTCAGATCTTACTTAAAGAGGAGTATTGGACGGACAGGCCTGTCATCATCACGGGTGGCGGTACGATAGAGAAGATTGACGATGTACGTTACCTCTCCAACTTTTCCAGCGGGAAGATGGCTTCATCTCTCGCATTGGCGCTCTTTTTCAAAGGCGCTGATGTAAAAATCATATCCACGGCGTTTCCGGAACGTCTTCCTCTCTCCATGGTCCAAATCAGCGTTGAAAATTCAGAAGCGATGCTGGAGTACCTCAATGATTTTATCCGTGTTGCCAAGAAGTCAGCGGTCGTTCAACACAAAGACAAGAAACCTTTTATCTTCATGGCGGCCGCAGTAAGTGATTATATCCCTGCTAACGTTCACAATGGAAAGGTCAAAAAGTCCGATATCGGTGACATATGGTCGCTTGAACTGAAACAAAACACTGACCTGCTTGCTTCAATCGATAAAGAAGGGATTTATGCCGTCGGTTTCAAAGCCGAGATGGATGAAAGCAAGGGACTAGATAATGCAAAAGCGATGCTTGAGAAAAAAGGGCTTGACGCTGTCTGTTACAACCTCTTGAAAGACCGATCGAGTTTTGGAACGCAAGATAATGCCCTGGAGTTCATCACAAAAGATCATCAGAGAACTCTTCCCAACCAGGATAAACTCTCTCTTTCATTCAAACTTGCAGAGCTTTGCACAGACCTATGATCATCTCCTCTCTGCCTCAGATCCAGAACCTGCTAGCAGAACTCTCTTCAAACCGGCTCTCTTCCCTACTGCCAGTCGAAGTCCTTGTCTTGAAAAAACTCTCCCCGGAAAAGTACCTTCTTCAGATCAAAGACAAGAGTTTTGAGACAACAACGCCAAAACCTCTCGATGTCGGGACAAAGTACCTTGCTTCAATCTCACAAGACCCAAAAAGCAATACCCTGTTCCTGAAACATTTTCATAAACTGCCTGTAAAACCGGAACAGGCCATCTATGTAATTGATGAACTCATTGCGCACTTTAAAAAACCACCCAAAGAAGCCCTTACAGAACTTCATACCAAACTGCTCTCGACTCTCTCCACCAGTTCGAGTAAAGAGGAATTCAGTTTTTTGACACAGATGCTTCTTGGTCTGTCACAGGGGACCGTCTCTCTTCCCTTTCGATATACCGGCGGATTTGGACTGCTGCAATATAAAAAAAAGAGACGACAAGATAAACAAAGCCAAGATGAAGTACAATTCTATGCACATCTTAACCATTTGGGGCCGATAGACGGTGTTGTCGGTTTAAAAGATGATCAGATCTATATCAGAATCAATGTATTGTTTGAAGAGAGCTTAAGCCTGCTGGAACGCTATAAGTCGGAGTTTTCTTTTGACAATGCCCTGCTGATACAACGTAAAGAGGAAATCGGACCGATGTTCGTATTAAACAATAATATATTGGATATTAACATATGAATCAAGCCAGACACATCGCAATGATCATGGACGGAAACGGACGATGGGCCCAGGATAAAGGGAAAAAGCGCTTTGTCGGTCATGAAGCAGGTTCGGAAAGGGTGCGTGAGATCACCGCATTTTGTGCCAAAGAACCTGAAATCGAGCGCCTGAGTCTTTATGCTTTCAGTACAGAAAACTGGAAACGGCCAAAACTTGAAGTCGAATTTTTGATGAAACTACTCAGCAGTTATCTGGAAAAAGAGCTCCCTACCTACCTTGAAATGGGTGTCAAGTTCGAGATGATCGGTGATGTCACACGTTTTTCCCCTTCCCTGCAGCAGCAGATCGGAAGGCTTGAAGAGGAGACCAAACACGGTACGAACCTCATTCAGCACCTTGCCTTGAACTACGGATCAAGAAATGAGATTCTAAGAGCCGTCAATTCGCTTAAATGCAGTGAGATGATCACCGAAGAGAGCCTTAACAATGCACTTGACTGTAAACATGACGTCGACCTCTTGATACGAACGGGCGGAGACCACAGACTTTCGAATTACCTTTTGTGGCAGGCAGCATACGCGGAGCTCTTTTTTACCGATACGCTATGGCCGGACTTTACAAGTAAAGAGTTAGAGAGTATTATTGCATCCTATAAAAATATAGAACGCCGATTCGGAGGTATTAAATGATATTTGGCTTTGTTGTGGTTATCGGTCTTGTCTTCGGTTCTTTTTTAAATGTCCTGATAGCACGAATACCAAATGATGAGAATGTCGCTTTCCCGGCTTCGCACTGTCCCAAATGCAAGACACCGCTGAAGTTCTACCATAATATCCCGCTTTTTTCATGGATCTTTCTGGGTGGCAAATGTGCCTTTTGTAAAGAGAAGATTTCCATCCAATACCCTATTGTCGAGCTCTTAAGCGGTATAATCTTCGCCGGTGTCTATCTTAAACTCGGGTTGGGTTATATGAGTGTGATGATCGCCCTCTCTTTCAGTTTTCTTTTAGCCTTGTCTGTCATCGACTACTACACCAAGATGGTCCCCGACAGCCTTAACCTTCTGGCTTTGAGTACGGCTATTGTCGCGGCAACCAGTTTTCAGGGATTTGTAGTGAACTTTCAAAATGCTCTGCTCTTTGTCGGTGGTTTTGCCCTGCTTCGTTTTTACCTCTCCTACCTGATCAAAAAAGAGGCCCTGGGAGAAGGTGACCTTATGGTCGCAGGCACAATGGGTGCCATACTGGGAATTCAGCTTGCCCTGATGTCGATCTTTGTCGCGGCCGTGTTGGCTCTGCCCGTCATGATGCTGATGAGAAATGAGACAGATGAGAGCAAGATGATACCTTTCGTCCCTTTTCTTGCCCTGGCACTCTTCATCGTCTATATCTTTGACAGTTACTTCATAAACTACTGGAACAGCCTGTATGGATAAACTAAAGAACTATCTTTTATCGAACTTTTCTCAGATATATTTCTCTATCTTCTTACCGCTGTATGTGATTGCATCTGTCATCATGCTGGTAAAGATAGCCGCCTTTACCTCGGTCATTCAGCTAAACCTCTTTGAAATGGTAAAACTC
This sequence comes from Sulfurimonadaceae bacterium, assembly GCA_041546465.1. Lineage (GTDB taxonomy): Bacteria > Campylobacterota > Campylobacteria > Campylobacterales > Sulfurimonadaceae. The sequence continues at coordinate 2,596 of JBFEWG010000011.1, read as the reverse complement.
TACCTCTTCATGCTGCCGGACCTTCTCTTCTATACCTTGCCTGTGACCTTTTTCATTGCGGCTGTCATGACGGTTGCCAAACTCTCTTTTGACTATGAGATGATCGTGATATTTTCTTTGGGTGTCAAACCGTCCAAGGTACTTATGTTCTTTACCAAACTGGCTTTTATACAGACATTGATTCTGATTATTCTCTTCTTTGTCGTATCCCCGCACACTAAGAACCTCTATAAAAACTTTATCAAAGTCAAAAAGACAGAAGCAAAATTCAACATCGAAGCCTCGGAATACGGGCACAAATTTGGTGACTGGCTTATCTTTGTCGGCGAAAACAATGAAGAAGGAAAGTTCAGTGACCTCATACTCTTCAACCAACAGGCAGAAGAAGAGACACTCATCCTGGCCAAAGATGCCGATATCGTCACCACGAACGGTGTCTTGAAGCTCCAGCTGGAACAGGGAAAAGGGTTTAATTATACAAAAGACTCCCTCTCCCAGATGAGCTACCGCAAGATGTATATCAACGACACGACCGTTGCCGATACTGATGAATACAGAGACACATTGCAGTATTGGCTCAGTCCGGACAAGCGCGAAAAGATGACGCGAAAGTTCACAATCAACACACTCGTCGCCATCTTTCCTCTGCTTAGTGTTTTTCTGATTCCTACCATAGGGATTATCAATGCGAGGCACCAGAAAGGGTATACCTACGCCTATATCTTTACGGCTATCTTACTCTATTACAGTCTGACATTCGCCCTTGCAAAACCCGTCGGTTTGTACACCATCGCTATCATCTCTCTGGCAACACTGTTGAGTGTCACCTACCTCTATTACCAAAAAGTCGTGAAACGATATTGACAGAAAAATGAAAATACAACTGCTCATCTCTTATAATGGCTCCTCTTTTGAGGGTTCCCAGGTCCAAAAGCATACGGACAACACCATCATGGGAAGACTCTACGAGGCACTTGAAGTCCTCAATATCAAGACAAAACTTCATGCCAGCGGACGTACCGATGCGGGTGTACATGCCTTTAAACAGATGATGCACTGTGAGATTCCCGCTTTCTGGTCAGACCTCGATAAACTTAAAGAACACCTGCAGTTTCAACTTCCAGACAGTATAAAGATACGTCAGCTCAAACAAGCGGAGGATGCCTTTCATTCACGCTACAGTGCCAAACGCCGTGCTTACCGCTACATTCTGTGTGATGAGGAGAGCAATCCCTTTGAAAGCGCCTTTGTCACCTTTATTCGTGCACCTGTCAACTTACAATGCCTGCAGGAGTCGATGGCCCTCTTTGAAGGGGAGCATGACTTCAGCATGTTTAAAAAAAGCGGCAGCTCTGCCGGTACCACCGTGCGCACTGTATTTAAAGCAAGGGCCTATCAATACAAGAATAAAACCGTACTCTATTTTGAAGCCAATGGTTTTTTACGCTCGCAGATACGTTATATGGTAGCTTTTCTACTCAAGATAAATGAAGGACGGTTTTCCAAGGAGCAACTTCTGGAACAGCTCCAGAACAAAAAAATACACAATACACGCCCTGCTCCACCCAATGGACTTTACCTCTCTAACATTATCTACTAAACAAACTTTAGTCTATTAAACTAAGGTTTATTGATGCTACTTGCATTACAATTTAAATTTTCGCTATAATCGCACAAATTTTTAAAAGGAGTCCAATTATGGCAAAACATCAGTTTCAGACAGAAGTCAATCAAATTTTACAATTGATGATTCATTCACTTTATTCCAACAAAGAGATCTTTTTACGAGAGCTTGTATCCAACGCATCGGATGCTCTTGACAAGCTTAACATGCTTGTGCTTACCAATGACGAGTACAAGGGTGTTGCTTTCTCACCGCGTATCGACATCAGCTTCAATAAAGAGGACAAACAGCTTATCATCTCTGACAGCGGTATCGGGATGGATGAAGCCGATCTTATCGCAAACCTCGGTACTATTGCGAAATCAGGGACAAAAGCATTCCTGGAAAACCTTTCGGGTGACGAGAAAAAAGATTCTCAGCTGATCGGCCAGTTCGGTGTCGGCTTCTACGCTTCATTCATGGTTGCTGACAAGGTCGAGGTCATCTCACAAAAAGCAGGTACGGAAAAAGCCTACAAATGGGTATCCGAAGGTACAGGTGAATATGACCTGGAAGAAGCGACGCGTGATGGGCACGGAACGACGATCATCATGCACCTTAAAGACGAGGAAGAGGAGTTCCTTGACGCCTACCGTCTTGAGAATATCATCAAAAAGTATTCTAACCACATTCCTTTCCCTATCTTTATGGACAAAGAGCACTATGTCGCTGCTGAAAAAGATGACGAAGGAAATGAGACAAAACCTGCATCAACCGAGATCAAGAACGAGCAGGTCAACCGAGCCAATGCCCTGTGGACTATTGCCAAATCCGAGATAAAAGAGGACGAATACAAAGACTTCTACAAAAGCATCTCACACGACTCGGGCGAACCGATCACATGGATGCACAACAAGGCCGAAGGTGCGATTGAGTACACTACCCTTTTCTATATTCCGGAAAAGGCACCGATGGACCTTTACCGTGTCGACT
>JBFEWG010000056.1:0-12288 GCA_041546465.1 Sulfurimonadaceae bacterium | reverse complement strand
CTGGATAAGTGCTTTGACGTTGGCACTGTCATGACCGCGATTAATGCGTTCCAGTGTCTCATCATAAATAGACTGAATCCCAAACTCTATCCATATCTCTTTACTCTTATTAAGCTCCGCAAGGTATTCCAGTGTCTCATCCGTGACTGAATCTGAACGTGTGCCGATACTCAACCCGACGACATCATCAAAGGTAAGTGCTTTGTCATAGAGGGCTTTCAAGGTATCAAATGGAGCATAGGTATTTGTAAAAGACTGGAAATAGACAAGAAACTTCTTCGCCCCATATTCACGCTTCGCTTTTGATGCAATGACTTCAAACTGCTTCTCAAGCTGAAGCAGCTGTTTTTCCAAGTGAGGGTTCTCTTTGGAATCAAGATTAAGATGAAATCCTTTGAGCTCCTGAACCCCGTCCAGGCTTGGTGAAAATGAGTCGTTCTCACAGAATGTACATCCCCCGCGTGCGACTGTTCCATCGATATTAGGACAGGTGAAACCCGATATGGATATCGGTGCCTTATAGACTTTCTCATGAAACTTTTCTTTGAGTTGTCCCCCAAAGGTATAGACTTGTTGAAGAGACATCAGTAAAGATACTCACCTGTGAAACACGCTGTACAGTATTCATTCTCTTTAGAGTCTACACTCTTGAGCAATGCTTCATGGCTTAGATAAGCCAAGGAGTCTGCACCCATAAATTCACACATCTCATCATTACTCATATTGGCTGCAAGCAGGTTCTCTTTGTCTGGAGTATCAATTCCGTAATAACAAGGATCGGTTGTCGGCGGCGAAGAGATACGCATATGTACTTCAGCTGCACCGGCTTCTTTCAACATCTTGACGATTCGCTTGGATGTCGTACCGCGGACAATAGAGTCATCAATAACGATCAATTTCTTACCTTTGATCAACGAAGTGATCGGAGAAAGCTTCATTTTTACTTTTAGATCACGCATCTCTTGTGTCGGTTCGATAAATGTACGACCGATATAATGGTTACGCATAATACCCATCTCATAAGGGATACCGCTCTGCTGAGAATATCCGATCGCAGCAGGGACTCCGCCATCAGGAACAGGTATGACCATATCGGCTTCTACCGGCTTGATCTTGGAAAGTTCTGCCCCCATATTCTTACGCATCTGGTAGACATTTTTGCCAAACACCTCAGAATCCGGGCGTGCAAAATAGACGTATTCAAAGATACAGTGTTTAGGTGTCGGTTCATACACCTGAATAGACTTTGGTGCCTTGCCCTTTTCAAAAACTAAAAGCTCACCCGGTTTGACATCACGGATATACTCTGCACCGACAAGATCAAAGGCACAAGTCTCTGACGCGACAATATAGCCATCACCGACCTTTCCGATACTTAATGGACGAAGACCATGAGGATCACGCATAGCAAACATCTTTGAACGCGACAAAAAGACCAAGGAGTAAGCACCCTGAATCTTCTTAACCGCGTCGACTATACGATCAAGTAACTTTCGCTCTTCACTTTTAGCGATAAGATGGATAAGGTTTTCAGTATCCATAAAAGTCTGGAAAATCGCACCCTTTCTGATAAGACCGTCACGAACCTCTTGAGCATTGGTCAGGTTTCCATTATGTACAATAGCCATTTCACCAAGGTCATAACGGGCAAAGACAGGTTGGGCATCCAAAATAGAGTCATCCCCTGCTGTTGAATAACGGTTGTGTCCAATCGCAGAATTACCTTGAAGCGTCTTTAGTTTCTGATCATCAAAGACCTGAGAAACCAAACCTCTATCCTTGATCGTATGCACCTTCTTCCCGTCTGCAGAAGAGATCCCGCAGGCTTCCTGTCCACGGTGCTGTAAAGAGTGAAGTGAGAAATAGGCTAACTTTGAAGCCTCCGGGTGGTTAAAGATCCCAACAACCGCACATTTTTCATTTAATTGTCTATCCATCTTAGTCTAATCCTAAACAGTCTGATATATTATATAGTCCCGCTTCCTGAGAGACTAACCATTTTGAAGCACGTAAAGCACCTTTGGAGAACGTATGTCTAGATGTCGCTGTGTGATTCATCTCGATGAACTCACCTTCGTTATAGAAACCGACAGTATGACGGCCGACAATATCACCACCGCGCAGTGCCATCACAGCGATTTCATCTTTTGTTCTCTCTCCGATATTTCCGTTACGTCCGCTGACACGTACCTTATCCAAGTCAAGCCCACGACCGGTAGCAGCTGATTCAGCCAAAGTCAATGCCGTACCGCTCGGTGCATCTTTTTTATGTTTATGGTGCATCTCTACAACTTCAATATCAAAGCCTTCCAATACACGTGATGCCTGCTGAACAAGCTTAGATAATACAGCCACACCCAACGACATGTTCGTCGCATACAAGATCGGCATAGCCTCACTTGCCTCTTTCATAAGGTTGAATTGGTGAATGTCCAGACCTGTGGTGGCTATGACCAGTGGTTTTGGCATCTTCAAACTCTTTTCCAGAAGCATTTGGGTTGCTTCGGGCAGAGAGAAGTCAACCACGACATCGCAGGCTTTCAAAAAAGCATCCAAGTCATTGGTAACCAAAGCAGAAGGATCAATAGCAAAATCCAAACTGTTCCGCACAAACACAGAACCTAGAACCAGGTTCTCATCACTCTTAATATCTTCCAATAGAAGCTTGCCTACACGTCCTGTCCCGCCGTATACTCCAACTTTAATCATTCTCTCTCTTTTTATCCATTAACTTTTTCATCAACATAGGCTATCGCACTTAATGCCGCAATCGCACCATCACCTGCAGCACAGACCACCTGCTTTGGTGCATCAATCCTGAGATCCCCTGCCGCGAAAAGACCCGGTGTCGATGTCTTCATACGTAAATCGACAATGACCTGCCCCTGTTCATTGATATCACAGATAGCCTTACCGCTGTCATCCAACAAGACCTGATTATTCACATCGTTTCCAACGAAGGTAAAAATCCCCGGAACATCGATCTGACGATCTCCTTCAGGTGTTTTGACACTTAGACCGGTTACACCCATTGCATCACCAAAAGCCTCATTGATCGTTGCATTTAATACAAGTTCGATATTTTCCGTCTCTTTGACACGCGCTATCGTATTTGGAGCTGCACGGAAAGTGTCTCGTCTGTGTACCAGATAGACTTTCGTACAGATCTTGGCAAGATAAAGTGCCTCTTCCATTGCCGTATCGCCACCACCGATAACGGCGACCTCTTTTCCCTTGTAAAAAAAACCGTCACATGTTGCACAGGTAGAAACACCTTTTCCAAACAGCTCGTCTTCACCTTTGAAACCTGCACGTCGTGGTGTTGAACCGGTACATACAATAACACTCATCGCTTCTTCAGTTGTACCGTCTCCTTTGTGAATAGTAAAGTTTCCATCATCTTTACGCTCTACTTTGATGACTTCAACCATGTCATGTTTCAGACCAAAACGCTGACACTGCTCAGGCCATGGCATCATCAGGTCCATCCCTGATATCTCTCCTGTTACACCTGGGTAGTTTTCAATCTCGGAACTGCCTGTAATCTGACCGCCGGGCATTCCTTTTTCAAACATTGTTACATTTTCCAAACCACCGCGAGTCGCATAAAGACCGGCTGTCAAACCTGCAGGTCCACCACCAATAATCGCCAAATCTAACATGTCCAACCCTTTATAGCTCTTCTATAATTCATTAGGAATTTCATCTATCGTATCTAGTTCTGCAATGATACTATCTTGTTTATAAAGACCCTCTTTAACTTTCTTAATAATAAACACAGAAGGTGTTTTATATATGTTAAACCGCTGCACGATACTAAGAATGGTATTTGTGCCGGAACGTACATAGGTCACATGTTTATTGGAATTGAAGTCCTGCTGATAATAATCAATTGCCAGGATTTTGTAACGGGGTCTCAGTTTGTTGATATTCTCAACAGTACCCGCTTTTTTTGAACTGTAGAATATGACAAGGTAACGTTCTTCATCCGGTGTAAAAATCTTACCCTTTTCATAGACAAGCCATTGGTTAAAATCAATAAATTTATATTCTTGGAATTTGTAGTTGAAGTAAGCGAAGGCAATCGCAATCATGCCTGCGCCAAAAAATGAGGCGAGAAGGGTGCCGACTGAGAAAAGTCCGCTACCGCGTCGTGCCATAAATTATGCTAATAGAGCGTTTAGTTTTTCTTCAAAAGCTTGTTTAGAAGCAGCACCGACCATTTGTTCAACAACTTCACCGTCTTTGAAAAGGATGATTGTTGGGATCGAACGGATACCGTATTTAATAGCAATATCTTGTTCTTCATCTGTATTTACTTTACAGATCTTAGCTTTTCCATCGTAATCTTCCGCTAGCTCTTCAATAACTGGAGCAATCATACGACATGGCCCACACCAAGGTGCCCAGAAGTCAACCAGCGCTACTCCCTCTTTAATTGTTTCATCAATACTAGAAGCCGTAAGTTCGATGTATTTTCCCATCTTTCGTTCCTTGTTTAAGTTTAATTTAGAAGTATTATACACTCAAATCCTTTAAAACCTCTTAGTCAAATTCTTAATTAAGAGTATTTTTATCCTCTTTTAAAAAGCCCTATAGTGTGATATTTTCTATCAACTGACAGTTGTCATTTTGAACAGAAACAGCATCGATTTGAAAAGCCATATCGATCTTCTTTTTCTGCATAAATCGATGTGCGGTATTAATAACAAATTGAAGTTTTTTGGGAGTGATATTATAAAGTGGATCATAAGATGATCCCGATTTCACTTCGATAAAATGTAAAGTATCATCTTTGAGAGCAATGATGTCAATCTCACCACCCCTTAGTGTAAAGTTACGTTCTAAGATTTGAAAACCGTGTTCCTGGATATATTTACAAGCTTTTTCTTCTGCTATATTCCCAAGTGCTCGGCTCATTTAAAACTCCATTACAAAGCTATGTAGTGAATAAAATATTATACGTACCTTTCTTAGGCGCAGATAACCTCAACCTGGATCGATTTGAATGCCGCTGTCATGATCAGCTCATCACTTTTGTCGCCAAAGATATGGTTTAATTTTGAGTCAGCATGATGAAAGGTCGTATAGAGTGTTTTTGGCTGAACCTTATCTGTGAACTTGACAGTTAATGGATTTGTTTGTCCATATTGAGTCTTTAGAATGACTTTTTCGCTTGTGAAGTCTGCTGCATCATCTTCATGTACGAGAAGTATGTCTTCCGTATGTTTCTTCATCAACTTATCAGTGTACTTTGTCTGTGCAGAGTTATTATAATGCGCCATGATTCTACCTGTTGTCAGGTAATACCCTTTTAGCTCTTTCTTTCTGATCTCTTCTACCATCCCTGATAATGTGTACCCATGGTATCTAAATGCACCGATACCGTCTTTTGTCCTAAAGTCTTCTCTGTGCAGAACAGGTGTTCCTGTACCATCATCATTAATAGGCCACGAGATACCTGCTTTTTCATTCTCTCTTAGTACTTTATACGAAGCTCCTGTAAAACGGTTTGTCGCTGTTTTACGGACATCTTCCCAGATATCTTCAGACGACTCAAAACCGAAATCACCCCCCATCTTGTCATCAAGAAGCTTGATAACTTCCCAATCATCCGGTAGATCTGATTGGACTAAAGGAGTTGACAGGTGTACTTTTCGCATGGCATTGATATAGATACCTGTTTTTTCATAAGCCGACTTGACACCCACGACAATATCTGCACGTTGAGCAACATCCGTCATGAACAGCTCTTGAACAAAGATTAGTTCCAGGTTTTCAAAGGCTTCGATAAGCTTGTTAAGGTTTGGGTGAATGTGGGTGATATCTTCGCCGATGTTGAGAACCCCCTTGATCGTACCTTCGAGCATTCCGTCTACAAGCTGTGGTGTCATCAGACCCACCTCTTTTGGTGCCTGATAATCCGGTGCGTAATAAGGAAGCATACCCATATCACAGGCTCCCTGGACATTTGTCTGCCCACGAAGAGGCATAACACCTGCACCATCTTTACCGATGTTCCCTGTCATCAATGCAAGATGAACAATGGCCATTACTGCGTATGAACCATCTGTATGTTCCGTGATTCCGAGTCCCCAAAGAATCAATGATTTCTTTGTGGCATATTCACGGGCGATCTCAGGAAGCATATCTGCTAGATACTCATAGCCTTCTACCTCTCTGAAAAACTCAGGGTTTGCATAAGGATCATTTAGAATATTTTCTTTATAGTGTTCCCAGTTTTTTGTTCTGTTTTTAATAAAGTCTTTGTCATATAACTCTTCTTTGATGATCGTGTAGGCCATCATGTTTAAGACAAGCAGGTTCGACTCATGTGGCGTAATTGCTTTGTATTTTGAGAATTTATGAAGTTTGATCTCACGTACATCAAAACAGGCAATCGGCGTGCCGTTTTGTGACGCTTTAATCATACGGTTACCCACAATCGGGTGTGCTTCCGTTGTGTTTGAACCCATAACGATCATAAACTCTGTTTTATAGATATCATCAAATGGATTTGAGGCCGCACCTTCACCAATGGTCAATCTCATCCCCTTAAGAGATGGAGAGTGACATACTCTGGCACAGTTGTCAACATGTGGAGAGTCCAATGTAAAACGTGTAAATTTCTGGAAGTAATAAGCAGATTCACAAGAGGTTCTGGCTCCACCAAGTGAACATACTGATTTACGGCCATATTTTGCTTGGATATCTTTAAGCTTCATGGCTCCGGCAGTCGTAGCTGCTTCCAGATCAGACTCATACCATGTATCATCCAAGTCAACCAAGGTATCAGCTATTTTTTCTTTAATATGTGGGTTTTTTTCTAAGAAGCTTTTACGGATTCTAGGGGCTTTGATTCTCTCTTTAGAATCAACAAAATCATACCCATGTGTTCCTTTAATGCAAAGCTTTCCTTCAGAGGTAGCTCCATCAGGATGTGCAAAGATCTTTTTGATTTTGTTTTCTTTTACATCTACATGAGCAGCAATATCACAGCCAACACCACAGTACGCACAAACACTATCAATAACTTCCATGAAATTGCCTTACGAGTATAGTAAATACTCTTGAAAATTAATTGTGACATATTATCTTTGTCTCTCTTAAAAAGAGAACAAATGTGTGAAAGTGTTAAATGATTAAAATATTTCTAAGACATATGAGGAGAAAGAAACAAAGCAGTATCGAAGCACTTAGGCTTCGATGCGGATCATTGTCGGCGTAGACTTTACAAAAGGAGCAGCATCAAGCTCTTTTATGATGCTTTGAATGTTTTTTTCCATCGCTTCGTGGGTTGCAAAAAGAAGATTTGCCATCTCTTCTTCACAAGGTCTTTGAAGTACTGTTTCAATGGAGATATTATGATCTGCAAACATCTTCGTAACAGCAGAAAGGACACCCGGTTTGTCTTCAACCCCCATTCGTAAGTAATATTTAGAAACGATCTCGTCTTTAGGCTTTAGTTTAAGACCCTTCTCCAATGCAGTCTGGTACCCAAGCATCGGAGAACCCTTGCCACGACGGGCAATATCGATTATATTGGCCACGACGGCAGAAGCTGTCGCATCTCCCCCTGCACCAGGGCCGTAAAATAGAGTCTCTCCTACCATATCACCTACAACAGAGACAGCATTCATCACACCATCGACCTTTGCGATCATCTGCTCCTCTTTCACCAAGGCTGCATGGGTACGAAGTTCAACCTCGTTACCTGTTTTCTTGGCAATCGTGAGCAGCTTGATAACATATCCGAACTCTTTTGCAAAGGAGATATCCTCTTGTGTCACCTTATCGATACCCTCGATTAAAATATCTTCAGGTTTGGCATCGATCCCGTAGGCGATAGAAGCAAGGATCAAAAGCTTATGCGCTGCATCAAATCCTCCGACGTCAAATGTAGGGTCTGCCTCAGCATAACCAAGGGCTTGTGCTTCATCCAAGATCGGCTGATAGTCGACACCTTCGTTCATCATCTTCGTCATCATATAGTTACAGGTACCGTTCATAATACCTTGAATCGACTCAATATGATTAGCTGAAAGGCCATCTCTAAGGGCATTGATAATCGGAATACCGCCAGCGACAGCTGCTTCGTATTCAAATGCCAGATCCCCGGCTAATTCCTGCAGTTCATAACGATGGTATGCAAGCAGTGCTTTGTTCGCCGTTACAACAGCCTTGCCTTTGGCAAGGGCAGCTTTGACAACATCGAACGGACCTTCTACTCCGCCCATCAGTTCAACGACAATATCGATTTCGGGATCGTTGATGATATCCATCGGGTCTTTTGACAGCTTGATATCCACACCACGGTCTTTTTCAAGGTTATTGACAACACCGCTTATGACACTGATCTCTTGACCGGCACGTGCCGTGATAATATTCGCATTCTTTTTTAGAATATTAACAACAGAGGTTCCTACTGTACCTACACCGATAACACCAACTTTAAGCATTGCCATCCTTATTATCATCAAACTGTTTTAAAAAGTTTTTAATGTTTTTTGCTGCCTGGCGAATGCGGTTCTCATTTTCGATCAACGCGATTCGGACATACCCCTCGCCATATTCACCAAAACCTATTCCCGGAGCGACTGCGACCTGCGCTTCTACAAGCAGACGCTTTGAAAACTCCAATGAACCCAAATGCGCTGCACAGTCAGGAATCTTCGCCCAGACAAACATCGATGCCTGGTTTTTGCGTATCTTCCACCCTGCTCGCTCAAAAGCTTCCAGTAGGACATCCTGACGCATGTCATATTTATTAATGATCTCATGGACACAGGTCTGATCACCATTGAGTGCTACTGTTGCAGCAACCTGAATCGGGGTAAACATCCCGTAATCCAACCAGGATTTAATCTTTTGAAGGGCACCGATAAGCTTCTTGTTTCCGACAAAGAAACCGACACGCCATCCCGCCATATTGTATGACTTGGACAGGGTAAACGATTCAACAGCCACATCTTTTGCACCCGGTACCGACATGATAGACGGTGTCTTATACCCGCCAAACGTGATATCACCATAAGCAATATCCGAGATGATATAGAAACGCTCTTTTTTTGCCATAGCCACAAGACGTTCATAAAACTCAGGAGTCACTGTTGCTGTCGAAGGATTATGCGGAAAGTTGACCAGTACATACTTCGGACGCGGTGAACTCTCTTTGAACACACGGTCAAGATCATGGAAGAACTGGTCCTCATCGATCTCATAGTCTTCGTTAAACTCCAGACCAAACTTGACGACATTTCCCCCTGCCAGTATAAAAGCATAGGAGTGAATAGGATAAGTAGGATCAGGTACAACAGCGACGTCACCCGGGTTGGTGATAGCATAGGCCAGGTGAGCATACCCCTCTTTTGATCCCATTGTCGCAACCGCTTCTGTAACAGGATCGATATCTGCATCATATCGACGCTTATACCAATCACATATCGCCTGACGAAGCTTGATAATCCCTTTCGAATCGGAATAACCATGCGTCTTTGTCTTTTGGGCTGACTCAAGAAGTTTTTCACGAATATGAAGTGGCGTATCGCCATCTGGATTTCCCATTGAGAAATCGATAACATCAGCACCGGCACGGCGCTCTTGCATTTTCAACTCATTTACTTCTGCAAACACATACTTTGGCAGTCTTTCAATACGACCAAACTGTATCTCGTCGAACATCTTTACACCTTATTTACAGGGATTACTTAACCCCTTGGGTCTGCGCGCGTAATCCACCTTTGATATTTTTTAGACTGTATAGGTCAGCTATTTTCACATAGACTGTACCTTCAGGTAGCTCCAACTTGATCTTTTTAGTTCTCTTGTCTCGTTTATATACTTTTAATAGATGAAGCTCTTTGTCATAAATTGAAACGTAAGGATACCAATTGTTTCCTTTCAAACTCCATAGTATGAGTGATTTTGACGATTTCACATTCAGCCAATGCTCATAGAGTGACTTTTTGAGTTCTCTCTCTTTATAAGGCATGAGCTCTTCTAGCATCAAATAGGCATTTTTCATATCTATGTGATAAAACCAGTCTGTTTGAGAATTACGGTCGATATCAACAATATCACATCCGCGCTTTTGCAAAGCTGTCTTAAGTAATACGGGGTCAATCGCATACTCGCCCATCAGGCGTATCGTCCAGAAAAAGCCGCTTTCATCCTGTTTGGAACGGTCTGTTATAAAACGGTAATACCCCATTGACTGCAGTGTATCACTGATGATCTTGACAAAGAAAAGAGGATAACCACTGGATTGAAAAGTCAGGTGCATCTCTTTCGGTTTTTTGAAAAACAGGTCCAACAGACCATTATCCTTGAGTGTCTGGATGACATTGGCGACATCGACACGTTCATTGGTATAAAAATCTTCTTTGTTCGCAAAAATAATCTTGATAAACTTCACATGACGTGCATAAGCTTTATCGCCAATAAGCTCTTTGATCTTTTCGTGCAGGAGATCCTTTGATTGCACATTCTCTTCAGGCGCATTATCCAGGCTAAATGCTTCACCGTAGAGTGCGGTGAAACTCAGAAAAAAGATTAAACAGAGCTGCTTTACCAAGCTTTACCCCGATTCTTGGTCGTAAACTCATTTCGGGTGATCTTCTTCAAGGCCCCGTTCTCATAAGCAAACCACACTTTACTCTCATCTTGGAACTTCATCTCTTCGCCATTGACCTCAAAATTGACATATCCATGTCCCATGACCAACAACCAATTCTTGTCAGATGCAAGTTCAATAGGAACTGATCCAAGTTTTTGTGTACGCTTGAACGTCTCCATATCTACAATACCTATCCAAAGGTTGCTTCGCGGGATGATCTCAAACTTTCCAAGATGGACCGGTTCTACAGTGATCTCTTTTTGTTGTGGCGGTTCAGTGACAGTTGTATTTCCAAGATGGTTGAGATTGACCTTGGCCTCTTGGATCATCACACTGTCTAGCTCCTCCTCCACTGCCTCGATTTCGACTTCAGCGACTGCAGGTTGAGAAGATTCTTCTTTAACATCGGAGGTTGTAGAAAAGCTAAACATGGCGAGCAGAATACCTGCAGCAACCAGACCACCTGCGATAAACAGACTTTTATTGGCAGATTGTTTTTCAGCTTCTTGTGCACTGACGACAAAGGGTTCTCCTTTTGTCGACTCGGATTTATTAAACCTGTCGTTATAGTCTTCACGTACTTCATGCAGGTCAACACTATATTCACGTTCCAGTATGGATATAAATCCTGCGAACTGTATCTTGTTCATCGAAGCATAATTTCCGTTTAGAATGTCTTCTACAAACTTTTTCGCAATATGTGTCTGTTCAAAAATCTTATGTGCCCCGATCTCACGAAGCTTTTCCATACCTGCCATAGATACCTCCTTTTATCGCATCCTGTCCATTAAAATTGCACCTGCTACACTGACATTCAAAGAATCAAAATCATTTGCCATCTCGATAGAGACCTTGACATCCAGTTTCTTCTGCGCACGGGAAGGGATGCCTTCGGCTTCATTACCCATGATCAAAGCACGTTTACCCTTGCACTCCACTTTACGGATATCCTCTCCGTCCATAGCCGCACCATAAAGTGTAAACCCGTCTAGTTTGAGCTCGTTGATCACATCATACAGATTATGTACATGAACTATCGGCATATCATAGGCCGCACCCGCACTGCTGCGCACGACATTGTCTGCAGAGAACTGCTTGATCCCGCTTACCACAACGGCATCCACACCCAGCGCATAAGCTGAACGGATGATCGCACCCATATTCCCCATATCGGTAATCCCGGCCAAGACAACGATAAACTCTGCCTTTGGGAGGTCTTTGAGTTCATATAAGGTAAGTTCATCGACTTCAGCCACAAAACCTTGATGGTTTCCCGACTTGCTCATCGACTGTGCCGCATTGGCCGGAATTCTCTTAAGCTCAAAGCCTATTCGCATGAGGCGCGAATACTCTTTTTTATCAAGTTCTTTTGAAATAAAAAGTGTCTTAATACTTTTCGGATGTTTCTCGATCAGGTAATAAACCGGTTGTTTTCCATAAATTATCATGTGAAGGAGTTTATCCAAAAATCTCTTAAGTATATGACAATATAGTAAAAATAAGGTAAACAGCAAGCAAAGGGGCTAAGATTTATCGCTATCTGTTACTTTGAGAATACCTTTGACTCTTAAACGCGATAAAAGCTTATATCTCAAGAAGACGCTGATAACAGGCTTTGGTATTTTCACCGGTTATCTTGGAAATCAGTTTTGCTGCAGATTTCTTAGGAAGAT
>JBFEWG010000161.1:0-3766 GCA_041546465.1 Sulfurimonadaceae bacterium | reverse complement strand
GCAGCCCGTCCAAAGAGAAAGTTTGTGACGGTAATTACAATATAGGCGTTGGCATCATTGACGGATATAAAGTAGGTGGCAATAATAGCACCAAGGTAGGTGAGTAAAGCAAGCACACCGAAGGTGAATATCTTTCCTTCTGTCGATGATGATGAAATGAATCTAAGCATGGTAACTCTTTTCACGTTTTCAAGCCGGAGGACTTTCTTATATAAATCATACCTAAAAAAGAGAGATGCGTACATACAGAAAAACTCTAATCCATCATGTTTCCTCCGCGTCATCGAATTTATGGCATAATTAAACACTTTAAACAAAGGTGTCTTCTATGCCTGAAATATGGATAGCATTAACGGGACTCATCATCCTGATACTTTTTTGGCGTCAACTTGTCGTATTCAGATTGCAGCAAAAAATAAACTATGCTCCATTGGTGATGATAACAGGTTCAATCTCATCAATTGCTATGTTTATCTTTTCATCGGGCGAACTTAAAACTGATATCCAGCACGCCCTTGTACCCATGCTCATCTCCCTGATCTTCTATGTGGTGATGTATTTGATGTATCAGATCAGGTCGACCATGTCCAAAGAAGAACAGAAAAGCCATGAACGACTGTTGGCGACGCTGATTGCTGACATTTCGGGTTACTTTCATATTCTTGATGAAAAGCTCTCCGAGATATCGACGACAGAGGAGAAGACACTTCAGGCAGTGCAGTTGACCTTGAAAAACGAACTCTCCGAGTTTAACCAGCTCTCTACTCGGCAGAATATCATCATCCAAAAACTTGAAGAGATGTACAGCAAGGAAGAAAATGCGCTGTTAAAGATACAGAAGTTCCTGGAGAATGACGTTATGGATCTGGATAAGGTCGTGCACAGGCATATTGACATCCTGCGTATTGCAGAGCAGGATCATTACACAAAACTGCTTGGCATATTAAATAGTATGAGCGACAACAGCGACAATCAGATGGTTATTGCATCTGTTGACAAACTTGTCGAGAGTGTCAAAAACATACGAGAATCTTTTGCAGAAACTATGAGTGAAGTGGCTAAAGAGGTGAGCACTCAGGTCTCAACGTCACTTCAGAGTATGAGCAGTGAGCTTCAGCATGCCAAGCAGTTGAGCGAAAGTCTCAACCTCTCGACCCAGGAGTACGAGGTCAAGCTTGCAGAGCTTCATAAGCAGGCAAGCCGACTATTACAGCAGTCTGATACGATTCATGAGAGTATGGAAGATACTTTCAATCAGGCACAAAAAGTGCGTCCTGTCTACGCATCTTTGAACGAGCTTATCTCACGTCTGATGGATATCTATGGCGAGTATAAACATGCGAAAAAAGAGCTACATATCCTGGCGTCTGAACTGGGGAATGCTGAAGAGCGTCATTTTGAGATCATGGATCAGAAGATCGATGACCTCGGTGAGGATATTCATAATAAGATAGAAGCCTCACTGAAAGAACTTAAAGAACACTACCATATCGCAGATCGGGATGTGACGAGTACTGTCAAGACCCTGGCGGCCAAGGCACAGATGAAAAAAAGCTATGTTGAAGAGTAGATGAGAAAAAACCTTCTTCTTTTTACTGCTCTTTTCTTTGTCACTTACACACATGCACAAGAACTTGTCCCTCGCACACAGGTGATGATGGGGACATATGTGACGATTACCCTTCAAGAAGAGGATTTCAAATACTCCAGGGCCGCGTTTGAACGTCTGAAAGCTGTCGAGATGGCACTTTCTTCCAATGACAGGAATGCCGAGATATTTCGTCTTAACCGTGATAGCCAGGTAGAGATCTCTCAAGACAGTTACGAGGCACTTTCTCTCTCAAAGGAATATTATCATGATACAAAGGGCTATTTTGATATCACCATCGGTTCGATCACCAAGGGACTTTTTCATTTTGGTGAAGACGAACGCATCCCTACACGAAAAGAACTTTCTGAAGCCAAGGTGGATTTCAAGGGCCTGCATATCACTACAAAGAAAGCATGGATAGATGAGGGTGTCAAAATCGACCTGGGTGGAATGGGCAAAGGATTTGGCGTGGACAAGGCAGTCGCACTCCTGAAAGAGAAGGGTGTCTCAGCGGGTATCGTTGCACTTAGTGGTGACATCTTTTGTCTGCATACTTGCAAGATGAGCATACAGGACCCATTCTCAGACGGAACTCTGGCAAATTTTACAATGGATCAGCCCAATACGGCTATCTCAACAAGTGGCAACTACAGACGGTACGTGAAGAACTCAGACTACAACCATCTTATCAACCCGAAGACACGAGAGTCGCAAAAGACTTTTGCCTCCATCACTCTTGTCTCGAACATCCGCAGTAACAGTGACCTTGACGCTTATGCCACGGCCGCCTCGGTCATGCCCAAGGCAGAAGCTTTTTCTTTTTTGAATGCTCTGAAAAATGTGGGTTATCTAGTCGTGACCAATGATAAGGACATGGTGATGAACGAAGAGTTTAAGAGCCTGACAAAAGAGCTTGAGCTTAACAAGACAGAAAGCATTTTAATGATGAAGCCGTTTATCTATTTGCGAACTGAAGTGCACTAATATCTTTATTTTTATAGTTTGAAGGTAAAGCAAGTTTTAGAAACAAGAACTACTTTTTTTAATGCAGGCTTGTTTGGCTTAGAATCATTATACTTTCATCATCAATATCCTATGAGGAATGCCCAATGTTTACGGTACAGATGGAAAAAGAGTGTGCATGCTTTAAAAAGAGCGAATATACCAATAACAACAGCTTCGCTACCCAGCAGGAAGCGTATCAGTATGCAAAGATCCTGGAAGAGCTGATGAACGAAGAGTTCTGTGGGAAACATACTTTTTACTCCGAACCCGGAGCAGGGGATACCTTTGTCATCAGGGTGGCTCCCAATGTCACCTTTGTCTCGGGATGCAGTACAGGCGTGAGTTGTGATGTCGGTTGCGGCTCGACAGATGACTGGACGCTTGAGTCGACGGCCAAAAGAAGTGATGACAGTTGTGGCAACGGCTGCGGCTGTGCTTAAGACTCAGACGGTGAGTCTTTATAAAAGACTGCCTGAAAGAGCACAAGCATAAGCAGTCCCATCAGAAACTCAAAACTCCAAAAGGCCAGGACCTTCAACCAGGCAAATATCTCATATCCGTAGATCATCCCAAAGGGCGAGACAATATCGATGATAGCTGAAATGAACAGAGCAGAGATCAGCATATATTTCTTGTGCGCTGAAATAACATCGGTGAAGAGCAGGAAGTGCGCGTAGACAAAGATCGTCGTTGAGATGGCCAGAAAATGCGGAACCGCTGTTTCCAGTAGACCTTCCAGACTTTTTGGCATGATAAAATTTGCTTCATCCCCAGCAAAATAGAGAAAGACCTGCGAAGGAATCAGACCGAACTTTTCGATAAAGAGCCAGATTCCGCTGAGAAGCTGCAGGCTTATGAGCAACAGTGCCATTGAGATGAGGATGGCAAAGAGTCTTGGTGAGATCATGATCGTTTGAACCAGAGCTGCATCAAAATGATAGTTATGGCATAGACTCCTGAAAGGTGCCACAAGAGTGTTGCGAACATAAACCCGTAGACAAAGAGCTCATGCCAGAAAAAGGTTCCGAGCAATGACAGAAAAGATATCAAAAGCGAGAACATGGCAATGATAATGATCATCTTTTTGTGGGTATGTCCCAGCTTGATACGCAAGACGATAGCCATTGTCGTAAAGAGCGCCAGGATGGAGAGAAAGAGTGAAACATGGAT
>JBFEWG010000183.1:0-2604 GCA_041546465.1 Sulfurimonadaceae bacterium | reverse complement strand
TGGGGATGGAGCTTGTCAGCTGTGTTGAGTATGCTGGGTCTGGTCTTTTTGTTTACGGCCGTTTATTTTGTGTGGATCAGAAAGGAATATAATGTTTAGTCTTGCGATCTTGGGAGGGGTACTCTTGAATGTGGGGGCATTTTTGATGTTCAGAGGGTTGGCCTTTCAGGCTATTATCGTCTATCTTTTTGCGGATATCTGCTGGGTGGTCATGGCCTTACAAAAAGATGATTATATCGGTGCTGTGTTCATTGCCAGCGGGATGATCCTGGGTTTTTTGGCATATTTGAAGATGCGATCAGGGAAGATGCACAAAAGTCTGAACAAAGAGGAAAACAAGGACTCCTAAAAAGCTTAAATTGATTACAAAGCATCAATACCCTATCATTGGAAGAAGATAGTCGATGATTATAAACTGTAGAGCTCAGGAGGTCTCATGGCACAAGCAAAACTTTCACGTGAAGTTGGAGTCGCTTTGTTGCTGTTTTACGGACTTGGCAATATTTTGGGAGCCGGGATATATGTCTTGGTGGGAAAAGTCATCGGAATAGCAGGGTATTTCAGCATATTGTCCTTTCTTCTGGCCTGCGTTATCGCAATATTTACGGCGTTTAGCTATATGGAGCTTGCTTCACGTTATCCGGTCAGTGCCGGTGCAGCTGTATATATTAAAGAAGGTCTTGGTTCTACTTCCCTTTCTCTCGTCTTTGGTCTTCTCATGGCTACAGCTGCATTGGTCTCAGCGGCGGCTATAGCCCATGGGTTTGCCGGATATATGAGCCAGCTTATCGAGGTCAACAAAGAGATCGCTATGCTGCTTCTTATCAGTGTTCTTGTCGCAATCGCCATCTCTAGTATTAAAATAAGTGTTCTATTTGCATCTGTACTTACTCTCCTTGAGATCATCGGCTTATTAATGATCATATATTATGGATTCGACAAGATTACCAATCCAATGATCGTTTTCAGCGAGTTTATCCCTAGTTTTAGATTTTCAGATATCTCTATCCTCTTTCTTGGAGCCTTTTTGGCTTTTTATGCTTTTTTAGGATTTGAAGATATGGTAAACATCGCCGAGGAGGTAAAAGAACCTTCAAAAGCATTTCCTATTGCCATCGCTTTGGCCCTGTTTATAGCTACCTTGCTTTACATCTTGATTGTTCTTGTTGCTTTGGAGACATTGAGTCTACAAGAGTTGCAAAGTTCAAACGCTCCATTTGCAGATATTTATAAAAAGTTAACAGGAACAGACCCGTTATTGATCTCGATGATTGGAAGTATTGCTGTCATTAATGGTGCACTTATTCAGATCATCATGGCTTCACGTATTATTTACGGTATGGCATCAAATGGATGGCTGCCTTCTTTTTTTTCCAAGGTCTCTTCACAGACAAAAACCCCCGTTCTTTCGACCCTCTTTGTTGGCTTGGTGACAATCGTGTTTTCTTTAGTATTTGATATTGTTGCTTTGGCCTCTTATACAAGTATGCTGATTTTGATCGTCTTCACCCTTGTCAACATTTCCCTTATTAAGGTAAAGTCTTCCGGACCTGCACCCAAAGGTATAGTGCAGATTCCTTTGTGGGTACCTTGGTGCGGAGTTGCTCTGAACCTTCTTTTACTTATAATGACACTTTCTTTTACCGGATAAAGGTTGAATGATGAATAATTCAAAACTGATTGATTCTCTGATTGGGAGTGGCGTCTTGAAGACACCTCGGTTGATCGAAGCATTTTTAAGTGTTGACAGAATAGATTTCGTGCCGCGAGAACTGAGCGCGATGGCCTATGATGACAATCCCTTGCCAATAGGCTCTGGCCAGACGATATCACAACCCTACACAGTTGCGTTTATGCTTGAACTTCTACAGGCAAAACCGACAGACAGCATCCTTGATGTCGGATCAGGTTCAGGCTGGACAACGGCCTTGCTGGCATCTATGAGCAAGTATGTCGATGCAGTTGAAAGGGTGGAGGAACTTGTGGAGTTTTCAAAGAAGAACCTTGAGAAATATGCCTTTACAAATGTCAGTGTCCACAGAGCGAAAAAGACATTGGGTCTTAAGGGTAAAAAGTTTGACAAGATACTTGTCTCCTGCTCAGCGAACGAGCTTCCACGGCCGCTTCTGGATCAGCTTAGTGTCGGAGGCGTGATGGTGATTCCCATCGTCAACAGTATCGTTAAAGTTACCAAAAAGAATGATGGAACGATACAGATGCAAGAGTATCCTGGATTTATCTTCGTGCCTTTGATCCGAGACGATGAATAAAACAAAGAAAGACTTTTTTCACCTTACATCATCGCGCGAACTTTTATAAATCAGCTATAATTCCGTCATGATTTATGAATATAAAAATGAAAACTATGATTTGACAAAAGTAACACGCCTTTATCCCGCTGCGACAGTCGAAGTACCCGGCGGCGATACGGCTCAGGTCTCTTTAGAATGGGCCGATCTCAAACATGATAAGATCACCATTGCGTATTATGTCCTTGTCTTTGACTTTGATCCTGTGGGTGAAGCGCCTGTTAACAGGAAAGAACTGAAATGCGAGAGTAAAGAAGAGCTTTTTGCGGTTATGCAAGAGGTCAATGTCTATTTC
>JBFEWG010000077.1:0-9601 GCA_041546465.1 Sulfurimonadaceae bacterium | reverse complement strand
TGAAGACCGTATTCGTGCTATGGCGACCAGTGTCAGAGAAATATCAGCATTGAAAGAACCGGTAGGACGTGTACTTGACGGTTGGGTACTTGACAACGGTATCAAGATCGAGAAGGTGACGGTGCCGATCGGTGTGATCGGTATTATCTATGAGTCGCGTCCGAATGTGACTTCTGATACGGCAGCACTCTGTTTTAAAAGCTCGAATATCTGTATTTTAAAAGGCGGAAAGGAAGCGGAGAACTCCAATCGAGCGATTGCCAATGTCCTGCAGGACGTTCTTGAGAAGAACGGTCTTCCCCGTGCTCTGGTCTCCCTGTTGCCTGACAGTTCACGTGAAGGGGTGGCAAAGCTTATCAAGATGGATAAGTATGTTGATCTTATCGTACCACGTGGAGGCGAGGGGCTGATCCGTTATGTCTGTGACAATGCATCCGTTCCTGTTGTCAAACATGACAAGGGACAGTGTCATACGTATATTGACAGGGATGCTACGGTCGACATGGCTATTAATATCGCGGTTAATGCCAAGACACACCGACCGGGTGTCTGTAATGCAATGGAGACACTTTTGGTCAGTGAGACGATCGCTCCTATCATCCTGCCGAAGTTAAAAGAGGCATTTGATGCCAAAGGTACGCTGCTTAAAGGGTGTGAGATCACCCAGGAGATCATCCAAACAGAGCATGCAGGTGATAAGGAGTTTCATACGGAGTATCTTGATAATATCTTGAACATCCGTGTCGTCGAAGGGGTGGAAGGCGCGATTGATCATATCAGGACGTATGGTTCAGGTCACTCAGAGTCGATCGTGACAGAGAACTACACGATCGCTGAGAAGTTCTTGAACAGTGTCGATGCAGCGGCAGTCTATGTCAATGCATCAACACGCTTTACGGACGGGGGTGCCTTCGGTTTTGGCGCGGAAGTGGGTATAAGTACGAACAAACTTCATGTACGTGGTCCTATGGGCATCGAGGGGCTTACGACCTATAAGTTCAAGCTTTACGGTTCGGGACAGATCCGCTCTTGAGTGTCTTAACGGTTGAGAGCCTGGATTTTGGCTATGATAAAAAGACTCTTCTCTATAAAGACTTTTCACTAGAGCTGAAAAAGGGTGAGATTAAGACGGTCGTCGGGCCTAGCGGTTCGGGAAAGAGTACACTGCTTGAATTGATCGTAGGCAACCTTAAACCTCTTAAGGGAAAGATTCAATCAGGACGTATATCGCAGGTGTTTCAAGACCCTTACAGCTCTTTTCACAACTCCTATTCCATTATCAACCAGATCAAAGATGTGGCATCTATTGATGAGATGGATGGCTTGCTTGAAGAGATGGGGTTGGAGAGAGTGCTTTTGGATAAGAAGCCTTTTGAACTTTCCGGCGGTCAGCTGCAGCGAGCTTCAATCCTCAGGGCATTACTGATGAAGCCTGAGCTTCTTTTGCTGGACGAGCCGACATCGGCCTTGGACAATGTGATCCAGCTGGATGTGATGAAGCTGTTGTTGAAACACCTTGACAAGGTCGGGATGCTTCTTATCACGCATGAGCACGAACTTGCACAGTGGTGTTCAGATGAAATAATCGAGTTATAGACATTTTACTTTAGAAAGATAATCAATGATACTTTATATACACGGATTTGCCTCTTGTGGCAACTCAAACAAAACACAACTGTTGCGGGAAAACTTTGATAAGGTACTTTGTCCTGATGTTCCTGTTGATCCGGACGAGGCGATATCCTTCTTACAGAAGCTTGTCGTTGATAATAATGTCACACTGATCATTGGCTCTTCATTGGGTGGTTTTTATGCGGCCTACCTGGCAGAGAAGTTCCAGATCAAAACGGTCTTGCTGAACCCTTCGACACAGCCTTTTATTACACTGGCTCCGTATGTCGGGACGAACGAGTTCTTCTGCAGCGGTGAAAAATTCGAATGGACAAAAGAGCATATCACCAAACTGTTCAGCTATGCGATCTCAAAGGATAGTATCAAAGCACCTGTATTGGTCCTTTTGCAAAAAGATGATGAGGTACTTGACTACAGCAAGGCGGCAGAGTTCTATGAGAACTATGAGGTCGTTGTACAAGAGGGCGGGAACCACCGCTTTGAGAATCTTAATGAGTATCTTGGAAAGATTCGTGAGTTTATGGCTCAAGTTTGAGTATTGTTAATCATGACAAAATGCTTTGTCGATTTTTACATCAAACAAAAAGTGCTGAGTCTGGTCGCTGACTTTATGATAGACATACAGGAGTTCTCCATCCTTGTCGAAAAATAGACCATAGGTTGGAGAACCACATATCTCTCTTTTCAACTGTCTGGCCATTTTAGATTTCTCATCATCAATTTCCTTGACATCTACGACCAAATCACTCAATAAGCCTGTCTTAAGTTCTCTGTAAATGACAATAGTTTTATCTTCTGCTTTTGCACCGGCATGTTTTGTAATAGGATCTATTTGTTCCGGTTCAGCGTTTAATCCGGCTAAATATTCTGCCATCTCTATAGTTGACATCTGCTTGTACATTGCCATACGCTTGTCAAAACCGTTTTTTGAATCGGCATACACCAAATATACTAGCCCTATTACTGTGATCAGTAATACTGTTATGATAGAGATATTCTTTGCATTGAATTGTATAGATTCAGAAGCAGGTTCGTTTGCAGGTATTGTCTGAACAGTTTGCAAAGGCTCAGTTGGTACAAAGTTTTTGGCATGCTGTATCATCCTGTAGTAGGCATAGATACCGAATATCCCTATAGTGAGTAAAAAAGCTCCCACCCATGCGACAGAACTGTCAAGGTATATGAGCGAACCTGCAGAGAGTATTACCAATATAATCATCATTATAAATCCGCCATAAAGGATGTATCTTGGCAGTTTCTCGGCGGTCTTTTTCCATGCATTGTCCATGGTGAGCCTGGTTGCGGAAAACTCAAGTCCGTAGGTCAAGTCAGCCGTTGTTTTAAGGTACCATACCATCATCAAAAAACCAACACCGACAAAGAACACACTCGTCTGAAAAATATCTGTATGTAAAAGGAAGATTGAAAGGTTCATAACAAATATGATAATAAAGGTCACGGTGTAGTAGGTGGCTATAAATGAAAGTATCCTGTCTTTACGTTCTTTGGTGTCAATCATTACCCCTCGACCAAGTATGCCCCACTTGTAGAATACCCAGTTGCCGTTTTCATCCTTTTGCAAGATAGCTTCGCTGAGCCCCTCAAAAAATTTCATCTTATATCCCTTTCATCATATATTCACATCAGTGCTCTCTTTTAACTGTGTATACTGTTTTCATTGTATTGGTCAGAACTTTCATCTCTGCAACAAAAATTAGTGTTGTAGTAATAGATTAACACGCCAATTGTAAGTATTGTTATCGATATGGATAATGCTTTCAACAAGAACATCAGGTTTTCCATTGAAATAAAGGCAGCATCATTCAAGCTTAAGAAGCCGATTGGAATCCAGGAAAGTACAAGTAAATAAAACATAGTGTTGTCCTTTCTTTCGGCACTTAAAATAGTATTATTACATGCTTTGCAGATAAAGCCTTTCTCATTCTCTACAAAGGAAAAGCCTCTTTTACCTGCAAGCATGTGTTTTATAAAAGATATGATTGGGATATCGGTATTGCAACAAGGACATTCTCTTTTTTTCATAGTTTTATCTTTCAATATATATATAAGCCTGCCAGTCTACATACAAAACACTTAAGAAAACTATATTTAATATAAAAAAATACAAATCCTTTCAAAATATATATTAATACAGCTGTTCTGTTATGTTAAAATCAAGCCCAAGTAAATCTATGTTTTGGTAGAATAAATCTTTAAAATTTAGCACTCTATTTAAAGGTATCGATAATGAATCAAGCCGACAAAGTATTAGCGGTAAACAACGATCTTCCAATCCGTACAGACCTGCCGGTACACAGTGGTAAAGTACGTTCTGTCTATTGGTTGACAGAAGCTGATAGTAAACGTCTAATAGAAGAGAAAGGGTACGATGTACCTCTGGATACGCCTTTGGCGATCATGGTCATCAGTGACCGTATCTCTGCGTTTGACTGCATCTGGAAGGGTGAGGGGAATATGCAGGGGGTACCGGGCAAGGGTGCAGCACTCAATGCTATCTCAAACCACTGGTTCAAACTCTTTAAAGAAAATGGACTGGCAGATAGTCACATCCTTGATATCCCGCATCCTTTTGTCTGGATCGTACAAAAAGCCAAGCCTGTGATGATCGAAGCGATCTGCCGTCAGTATATCACAGGGTCAATGTGGCGCTCTTACGAAAAAGGTGAACGCGAGTTTTGCGGGATCGAGATTCCTGATGGGCTGAGTAAAGACTCCAAATTGCCGGAGCTTTTGCAGACACCTTCTACAAAGGGGATATTAAGAGGTATCCCGGGTGTACCTGAAGTGGATGATGTCAATATTACACGTAAGAATATTGAAGAGAACTATGAGGCCTTTAATTTTAAATCGCTCGAGGATATTTCTCTTTACGAAAGATTGTTGACTGAGGGCTTTGATCTGATCTCAAAAGAGCTTGAAAAGATCGATCAGATCTTTGTCGATACAAAATTCGAGTTCGGCTATGTCAAAGATACCGAAGGTAATGACAAGCTGATCTATATGGATGAGGTGGGAACACCTGATTCCTCTCGTATTTGGGATGGAAAAGAGTATAGAGCCGGCAAGGTAGTAGAAAACTCGAAAGAGGGATTCCGTCAGTTATTACTGAATCATTTTCCTGATCCGGATATCCTTTTGAATAAGGATCGTATGGCCGAGCGTGAAGCTTTGGCACGTGACAACTTCTTACCGACAGAAGTGTTGATGAGTGTCTCCAAGACCTATACGGACATCGCCGAGAAGATCACCGGTGAAAAAATAGTCCTTTCGGATAACCCGAAGGCAGAAGTCATTGCTATCTTGCGTGAAGAGTATCAGCTTATTGACTAAGAATTGAAGAAGCTTTTGCTTCTTCTTGGTTATGAAAGAACCAGCTTCACACCCATAAACCCAATCCCCGCAAAAAAGACTGTTCCAAAGAGGTTAAGAGACATATTCAGAGCAGCTGCTCCGTAGTGCCCGCTGTGCAGAAGCATAAAGCTGTCAAGAGCGAAGGTAGAATAGGTCGTCAATGCACCGAGTATACCCGTCGTAACGAAGCTGTAAAACCTTGTGTCGTTCGAAAATAGAGAGGTGACGGTAAAGAGGCCAAACATAATCCCGATGATAAGGCTACCGAGAAGATTGACAAACAAGATGCCGTAAGGCAGGGTGTGCGGGAAGTGGTGTGATATGTAGTTGTTGATCAGATAACGCAGACTTGCGCCGATAAAACCACCACTACCGATGGCCAAGAGTGTGAGCGTGTTCATCATATACCTTTTGCATTTGAATTCGTGTATTAGCAAGCCAATCAGGATCATTCTCGTCCGGTACAAAGGCATCTAGAAAAATAACATGGATAGTTTGAAAAGGATAGAATGTCTTTTTTCCCGAGTCAAAGGTACGTGAGGTACCGACCATGACAATCGGTTGGACCTTGAGGTTCAGTTTATTTGCTACCATCTGAGCCCCGGGTTTGAATTTGTTGATACGCTCAGTGCGTGAACGTGTGCCTTCCGGGAAGATAGTGATTACGCGACCATGACTGATGCGGTCTTTACACTCTCTGATTAGCGATATCAAAGCGGTCTTGCTCTCCCTCTCAAGCGGGATATCATTGGGAAGCTTGACGCCAAGACCCAAAAAGGGCATATCAAAGAGCTCCTTTTTAGCGACCCATGCCAGGTTTGAACGTGTTGCACCTTCCAAGACAGGGATATCGATACCGCTTTGATGATTACTGATAAAAAGCTGCGCACCAGGATCTTCCTGACCAAAGCTTTTCATTCTGTAGAAGAGTCCTCTGTTGATGATGGATGAACTGAACTTGACACCAAAGGGTTTTGGCAGCAGTTTGAAAAACAGAATGAGAAAGCTGACAGCAAAAAATATTATCGCGGCCGCGTAATAAAAACTAATTTTGGCAAAGGTCTTCATATTTAACCCATCCTATCTGATTGTTGTGCATACGTATCTTGACAAAGTCCTGTGCCTCTCCAAGTGCTTCGGATGTAAAGCGTGAAGATGCCTGTTCGAAGATGGTACCGTTACGCATCGGAAGAAGATAGATATTGGCACTTTCTTCAACACAGACATGCTTGGTCGGGACGGCAAGTTTTGCGATGATGAACAAAGGAGCGATAAAGATCAGGAGATAGAGCTTGTTCCGGCGGTAGAAAAACAGAAACAGACCCGCAGCAGAGACAGCACCGGCAATGATCATCTTTGCCGTCGCGTGGGTATTCTGTGTCGGGGCAAGATCTGTTTGCGTACTGACCCTGTCATTGATCACGACAATAGGGATGATCACATCCTGAAAACGGCGTGTGCCGAGGTTAAAATAGGAAAACTTAAGTTCGTTGAGCTGTTTGGGAACGACGGCATAATAGGTGAAGTTTGAATGCGGAAGTTCTTCTTCATAGGATTCGATACCCTCTTTGGTCGCCATCTTAAGTGAAAAATCCTGAAGATTGGCCATTCTTGCTTCGGCAGAAAAGACAATGATATTGTGTTGGTTGTCATACTGACTTGTCTTATATTCAAGTATCTTGAAGTCATCGGCAAGTACGGATGAGAAGTCTTTTTCAGGATTAAGACGCACGGTCTCGATCTTTACACCGCCCAGGGTCTCTTGGAGTTGGCCGGTATAGTTCTTGAAGACAAGGGTGGTCTCGACATTGGGTGTTCTGACACTGTTTCCTTTGACCTGAAAGTAAAAGGTGTCATAAAGATAAGGTGGTTCAACTCTACGGTTCTGCTCATCGGACAGCAGTTGCAGGCCCAGGGGGTTGGAGAAGACATAGTCTATGCTCTCATACTCCTCTTTGGCAGAG
This sequence comes from Sulfurimonadaceae bacterium, assembly GCA_041546465.1. Taxonomy (GTDB): domain Bacteria; phylum Campylobacterota; class Campylobacteria; order Campylobacterales; family Sulfurimonadaceae. Next base: position 2,633 of record JBFEWG010000077.1, on the reverse strand, counting down.
AGAGCTTTGATGGTCAGCGGAAAGATCTGACCTTTGAAAAGCTTCTTAGGGAGTTCATAATAGGACTGGTAAAGAAGTTTTGCCTCGATCTCCTCCTCGGCTTCAGAGGTGTTGGAGTCGCCAAAGGCCAAGACAATGCTAAGGAGATATATGAGGAAAAAGCGCATTTACGCAAAGAACCCTTCGATCATTTTGACACCGTCATCTGAACCAAGGATACGCTCCATGGCACGTTCAGGGTGAGGCATCAGTCCAAACACGTTCTTAGTCGCATTACAGACACCTGCAATCGCATCGACAGACCCGTTTGGATTAGAGATATTACATGATTCATCACAATACTGAAGCAGGACCTGGCCGTTATCGTAAAGGGATTTTTTTCCCTCTTCATCGATGTAGTAGTTACCGTCATGGTGTGCAATAGGGATATTGACAACTTCATCGATAGAGAGTTTACGTAAAAAGTCATTACTGTTGTTAACGACTTTCAAATGGTGGTGTTTTGAAAGAAAGTGCAGACCGTCATTCCGTTTCAAGGCACCGGGAAGAAGACCTGACTCTGTAAGGACCTGAAAACCGTTACAGATTCCAAGGACTCTTCCTCCTTTAGATGCATGTGCACTGACTGCTTCCATTACCGGAGAAAAACGCGCGATTGCACCTGAACGAAGGTAGTCACCATAGGAAAAACCACCGGCGATGACGACAAGATCACTGGAAGCGTCAATCGTTGTCTCTTTATGCCAGATGATCTCTACATCTGCTCCCAATTTTTCAAACGCATACTGTGTATCATACTCACAGTTCGTACCCGGAAATTGAACGACTGTTACTTTCATGAAATAATCTCGATTTCATAATCTTCGATCACGGTGTTCGCCAGTAGTGCTTCACACATCTCAGTGACCTCTTTTTTTGCCGAAGATTCATCTGTAGAGTTGAGTTTCAAGACGATCTGCTTACCGACACGAACATCTTCTACACCTTCAAACTTCAGTGCATCAAGAGCATGGTGAACAGCTTTTCCTTGAGAATCAAGTACGCCTGCTTTAAGTGAGATATTTACGATTGCTTTCATTTGTTTCCTTAATTTTATTTCATAAATGAAGGGAGTGCCCTCATCAGTCTGTAGCTTACTGAAATCGATTTCAGTACTACACTTTAGTTACTCTGTTTACCAAGTGCTTGATCAGTGTCCTTTCATTATCTGAAGCGCTTTGGCAATACCGACTGCCTCTTTAAGCTGCAGGTCTTTTGTCAAGTCCTCTTCAGTAATGATGTTCTCATCTTTTTTAGGTTCCAGTTTTGCCGGTTTTTTCCCGTCAACTTTTTCCAGCTCACTTTCGAGGTGTTTTTTCAGATCAGCCTCTTTGATACTGAAGCCGTTTTCATACGTCTTTACCTCACCTGAATGGACAGTTACGTCAGGTTTTACACCGACAGCCTGAATAGTACGGCCGCTTGGTAGGTAGTAGCGGGCAATAGTAAGTTTGATAGCCTCTGTCTCTGTAATAGGAAGGATGACCTGGACAGAACCTTTACCAAATGTGTTCTCACCTACGATGACGGCACGTTTATGATCTTGCAGTGCACCTGAGACAATCTCTGATGCAGAAGCGGATCCCTCATTGACAAGGACAACGACAGGAGCATCTTTATAGGTTCCGGAACTTGATGCAGAATAGACTTTGTCTTCCTGGCTATCTCTTCCTTTTTGTGAGACGATAGTCCCTTTTTCAACAAAAAGATCAACCAGTCCGACAGCTTGATCAAGCAGACCGCCCGGGTTGTTTCGCAGGTCAAGGATGATCGCCTTGTTCTGGTTGGAAGTCTTTTTAAGCTCTTTGGCAATACCGTCTACAACCTTTTTATCAAAACTTGTCACACGAAGGTATAAGATGTCATCACCGATACTCTTGGCATAAACAGATTGGATCTTGATGATGTCACGAATGATATCAACACTCAGGGGTTTTGGCTCGCTCTTACGTACGATAGTAAGGTTGATAGGTGTACCTTTTTTGCCTCGCATAAGGCTGACAGCATCATCGATGGTCATGTTGAGTGTCGATTTGTCATTGATTTTCAGAATAATGTCAGAAGCTTTAAGCCCGGCTTTGTCCGCAGGTGTCCCTTCAATCGGAGCAATAACCGTAAGGGCACCGTCTTTAATACCGACAGTAATACCCAGCCCGCCGAATTCACCGTCTGTCTGGATCTTCATGCTCTCAAAATGTTTGGCATTTAAAAAGGTCGAGTGGGCGTCGAGGTTGGTAAGCATACCACTAAGTGCTTTGTCCATCAACTCTTCGATGGTCACCGGATCGACATTATACTTTTCGACCAGCCCAATGACCTTTGTAAATTTGGCAAGAGACTGCAGGCGTGATGTCTGAATATCAGCATTATCCTGATCATCCAGGGTGTTCTCTTTGGCAAAGAGTGACGGCGCAAAGAACAATGCTCCTGTCAATACAGTCGTAACAAACCCTAGCGCGATAAAATTCTTTTTTTTCATTGATTCTCGTTTGTGTAGGTTAGAGTATAACTCTTATTGAAAATTTAAGTAGAGATTATAGGCAAAAGTGACTGAAAAGTCTATAAAGACAATGGAACTATCCTATAGTATGTAT
>JBFEWG010000174.1:0-3301 GCA_041546465.1 Sulfurimonadaceae bacterium | reverse complement strand
AGCTACAGTTTATCTGTAATTACTAGCCTGAAAACGACATTCCAACAAGTTTATCAGGTCGTATCCCGATACGAACCGCCAAGCAGTATCGGGATACACAACAGCTTTCTGCCAGCCTGATTTACAGCAAAATTATACTCCCAAAAAAACTATTTTCAGCTAAAATTTTTCTTAACTTTTTTCAGTATATTATCTTGTCAATAAAGAACGATACAAACGAGATAAGCACGTGAGCTTTGAGAGTTTGTTTCTTAATAATTTTCATTGATTTCAGTTTTTATATTATTATTTTTACTTATTTAGATATTATTGACTTAAGGTGGTAATTGGAAGATCTATTAGAGATCGATCAATTACAAAAGATTAAACATATCACTGTGAAAGATATGTAGTAAGGAGGACGTCATGTCAGTAGAACAAACAGAAAAACTACAATCCGTAATTGAACTCGTTGATAAGATGTCAGTTGATCCTGATATCGATATCGAGTACTTTATTCCCGGGGTTTTAGTCACTGCAGAAGGTGGAACGGGTGAGACCGGTGGTCCGTTCATCCAATTTTCCTATTCAGCAGACGGTCAAAGCCCTCATATTCAGCACATGCCATTGAAACAGAACTTTCTTGACAAAACACCTCAAGACCTGGCAAACCTGATTACCTTTTCTGTGGAACAATTCATGGGAGAGATCGATGCACGTGCCTATGGTGCACAATAGCTACTACATAGAGTTATAATTCTATAACTCTATGAGACTCAAAACTTCAACATTTCAGACTAAACTATCTTCCAAAAAAAGTTCATCGCAACAGATTATCATTTGAAATAAAAAAAGCTGACCAATTCTTCAGGGTTATATCTTTGTAAGCTCTTATCGCGTTTTACGATCTCATTAGTCATTGTATAAAATATGTAAATATAAATGATATTATTGATTGCTATCTATTGAAAGTTGTGAATTAGGGGAGTTGATAAAAATAAATGGTGCGCTCGAAGGGATTCGAACCCCTGACCGCCGGTACCGCAAACCGGTGCTCTATCCAGCTGAGCTACGAACGCACATCTCAATTAAGAGGCTGAAATTATACCAGTTATAGCTTAGTTTATATTTAAAATAAGTCTTTTTTAATGACTAACGCATTTTCGCTATTTTCAATGCAAACTCGACTTCACCCTTGGAGAGAGCAAGTTCTCTGGCGATAGCCTCTTCGTCCATCCCCTGCTTATACAAAGAGATGATCTTTTGGTCATCAAGGCCCGTAAGACTCTTTGGCATAGAAATAGATTTCATCCCGTCTTCTATGTGTTCAATACGCGCTTCCATCTGCTTTTTGAAATGGGTAAAGGCATTTTGAATCTCGTTAAGACTGAATGCAATCGGTTCTGCCATGGATGCCAACTCTTTTTCCATCTTCTTCTCGATATCATCGGCATCCGCAGCAGGTTTTTCCTGCTTAATATGCATCTCGATCTTTTCGACCTTGCGTTCAAGGGTAAAGAGCTGTTTATTGAAGTTGTCCATGGTATTGGCCAGGAAACGGATCTGACGTGTATTCTCACTGTCACGCATATACGAATAAACAACGACAATGAACAAGATGACGCCAAATGCGATCAGGATTATCTCCGTATTCATCTCAATACCTTTTTCATTCATTCCCCTTTAATTCACGAATCATGATTCTCTCACGTGCTGTAACATAAGCACCCCACTCTTTTTCATCCCGCTCATGAATTCTGACAAGTTTACCCAAAGACGTATCCTCTGCGACAAAGAAGACACCGATCTCACGTTGAGGATAGGTCGGCATGGTAATGCGGCCGTAATAGTGTTGTCCGACCTCTAGGTCTGCTTCTTCCAACTTAAAATAGCCAAAACCGATACTTTCGATATTTCCCTCGGAACTCAGACCGATACGGCTTGGTTTCTCATTTTTGATGAGGCGCTCAAGATTATCAACCTTTCTGTGCAGTTCGACTAAGAGCTTCAGTGTGATAGGATCACTCTCACTTGTCTCACCTCTGGCCTTGGCCAGTTTAAGCCATTGTCCTATGGCATCGTCATCTGCTTCGCTAAGCGTGTGGTACTCGCGCTCATGCAGGCTATCATCTGCAATATCATAAACAATGGAGATGGGAGCTTTAACTAAACGCGGCTGACTCACGATACGACCTTTTCCAAGATGATAAAAATGATAAATATAATACCTAAATATCCATTAACAGTAAAAAAAGCCCTGTCTATCTTGGTAAAATCTTTATTCACCAGGTAATGTTCATACCCTAGCATCAGTGCAGAGAAACAGACCGCAGTCACGGCAAAAGCTCCCAATCCGGCCTCGATGACAAAGAGTATCCAAAAAATGATTGTCAGAAGATGAAAGAACTGGGCTATCCTGAAGGTATTTTTGGCACCGAACTTGGAAGGAATCGAATGCAGCCCTTCACTCTGGTCAAACTCGATATCCTGAAGCGAATACAAAAGATCAAATCCAGCCACCCAGAACAAGACTCCCACACTCAGGTAGACAGACCAAAAGGGGATAGAAGCCTGTACAGCGACAACACCTGCGATAGGTGCCAACCCTAATGAGACCCCTAATATGATATGTGCCAAGGTCGAAAAACGTTTAAAATACGAATAGGAACCCAGTATAACAAGAATAGGAATGGAGAGATAGAAGGCAAGTGTATTGATGAAATAGGCGACAGCAACAAATCCAAGCGCGTTCACAAGTGTAAAGATCAAGATAGCTCGAGAACTGATACGGCCGTCGACACTCGGACGTGACGCTGTACGCGGGTTCTTCACATCGATATCCCTGTCGGCATATCGGTTTAGTCCCATGGCAAAGTTACGGGCTGTCACAGCCGCCAACGCGCCCATAAAAAGCAGATACCAGCCGAACCAACCATCAGCCGCAACGATCATCGCTATAAAGATAAAGGGAAGAGAAAAAACAGAGTGCTGGAACATGACCAGCTCATTGAAGTTTTTTACTGAGGTAACAAATCGGTTCACGTCTTTGCCTAATGAAAAAATATTATGTAATACTAGCCAACCAAGACTTTAAAGAATGTCAAATTTACTTTCGGCGAAGACTAAAGGATTTCGGTTTTTTCTTCTCCTGGGTTGGGCTGCTAACAACATCCCTTCCTTCAGCTTTTTCAAACTCCTTGACAAGGTGGGCATAGCTTTCATCGATCCCGTATGGCAGATTGTCAAACTCGAATGCCGTACGCGTTTCTATGGCATCTTTAAAAAACTCCTCACACTCTGTTGTCATCATCTTCGCCATCGT
>JBFEWG010000087.1:0-8664 GCA_041546465.1 Sulfurimonadaceae bacterium | reverse complement strand
TCATATGTCGACTCTAAAGCATTGATCTTTTTTACACGTTTTGTATATTTTTTAAGTTCCCGATCGTTTTTTGTACCAAACACCTGTCCTAGGATCTGTTGAAGCATCTATACCCACTTTATAGTTTATTATTTCAATGTATCAAACTCTCAATTCGCCTTGAAAGTTTTAAAATTTGCTGATTTTATCATATTAAGTATATAGTGAGGATAAAAATAGACAGTGAATTTCATTGTCAAATTTCCTGTGTTTATATTACACAGTCAAAAGGCAACACAAGAGAAAAGATGATAGACTTTCCTTTTTTGAAAGGTGACTATGAAATATTTAATACTTTTGATCATGAATCTCTCTTCCCTTTTTGCCTTTGGCGACAATCTTCAAAGCTTTCAGGCTGATTTTGTGCAAACGATCACGGACGAGGAGAAGAAGGTACTGACGTACACCGGAACAATCACTTCAAAGCGTCCAAGCCTCGTGTTATGGCACTATACCGACCCTGTCAATAAGAAGATCTATGTCAATGAGAAGCGGGCCGTCATCGTCGAACCTGAACTTGAACAGGCTATTATCAAACAGCTTCACGGAGAGATTGACTTCTTCGGAATCCTGGCATCGGCAGTCTATGTTGATTCGACCCATTACAAAGCAAGTTACAAAGGCATTGACTTTTTACTCAAAGAGGTCAATGGTGTCATCGAATCACTTTCCTACACCGATCAACTCGAGAACAAAGTCCTTATTACTTTCTCTAAACAGAAACAGAACCGTCCCCTCGAAGATACAGTTTTCACCCCTAAAGTTCCTAAGTACTTTGACATTATCCGCGAATAGTCCCTGCAGGGCTACTCTCTTTTCTCTCCGCACTGTGAACAGAAAGCTTCATGGATTATCATCTCACTTCCGCAGGCATCACAGTTATCATGCAGTTTCACCCCACAAAACGGACAGTGCGGTTTTGTATAGTCTATCTTGTACTCACAGGAAAAACATTGTGACCATGAAACAAGTTTCTTATAGTTTTTTGCATGTACTACGGCCTGTTTTCGCTTGAGTGTTCTTTTCTGGATCCAATAGATCAAGCCTCCAAAAAACAAGACAACTAAAAGGATCGATATATAGTTCAATAAGGAGATCAAACCGATCTCGACCAGAAACTCGACAACACGTTTCAGAAGTGTCTTCGGCAGGACATGATAGATGAGTGTCAATGTATACCAGAACAGCGGAAGTGCCAGGATCAACGATATATGCGCCGAAATGATCTTGACGACCGGATTATACTCTTGCTGCATCAGAGCTCTTCGTTTTGCTCTTTGGTAGAAAAAACCGAAGAACAGAAGCAATGGCAGTATGAAGATCAACATATGTCCATACGCCTTGAAAGGCTGCCAAAACCGATAGGCCTCTTTTTCCTCTTCAAAAGCCTTCTTGTTCTCTTTGACGTACTGGGCATATGCATCATACCCTTTCATGTGCTTAAGCGGGTCGATCTTTGCAAGCTGCTCTTCCAAACTTCTATTGTCCTGTACAAGAGCATCATACTCTCCCTTTGCATCCTTAAGTGCCTTGTTGTTGGGCATCTGTGCGATGCGTTCAAATAACCGGGTATTGTACTGCTTTGATATCTCGTTTAAGCGTCGCTTGTTTTGTCTCTGTTTGTTCTCTATTTCTTGAATCAATGCAAGGTTTTTCTTAAACGGTTCCGTAAGTGAGAAAACCTCGATCTTGGCATCAAGCTCTTTACAATAGCTACTTAGATGTGGACGAAGATGCTTTGCACGGCTCTGTCCATACCGATAGTGGCTAAAGCCTTTATAACTGGTCTGAACGTCTTGAAAATGTTTACTGCAGTCGGATGGATAATAATAGGAGACGCGCGGTACTTTTGCTGTCTCGCTCTCAACACCTATCATGACATTGGTAAAGATAAATATATCAAGAATAATCAGCAGGACGACGGATAGACCCGAAAGCGGTTCGTCCTTGAAGTTAAGCAAGTCACCTTTTATACTCTTTGTTCTTTCTAACCATTTCCACATAATCAACCCTTAAGATATGATTTTTATAACGACTCGATATGGATTATAACTTAAAACAAAAAATTTGAAAAAGTGATAAGCGTCGAAAAAAATGCTACAATAAATTGACTATAACTACTGAGACAAAAATCATTCAGGAAAAAAGATGTATACACATCAGGACACACTTGATACGCTTGCACAAAAGAGCTCTTTAAGCGAAAAACTTAAAGCCACACACCACTCCATTACAGACTCTTTTCCCTTCATTGTGAGGATTGCCATTGCCATCTTTGATTCAAAGACAGAGACATTAAAGACATTTTCACACAGTTGTGATAATGAGAACATCTTGACACACTATCAGTCCAAACTTGAAGATGCCCCTTCACTGCAGGAGATTCTGAAAAAAGGACGTCCGCGTGTTGTGAATGACCTGCGTTGCTTTCAAAACGGCGGCCATGAGCACACCATAAAAATACAAGAAGGGGGTTATGCAGCCAGTTATACGATGCCGATATATAACGAGGGGGTGTTTATCGGCTTTCTCTTCTTCAATTCTGATGAAAAAGATGTTTTTGAAGAAAGTGTCTTGCGACAACTTGATCTCTACGGCCACATGATATCCCTACTGGTCATCAACGAATTCACCTCTATTCAGACCCTGACAGCTGCACTCAAGACAACCGGAAACCTGACCCACCTGCGAGATCCCGAGACAGGAAGTCATCTTGACAGGATGTCACGCTATAGCCGTATTATCGCCAATGACCTGGCCGAAAAGTATGAGCTTAATGACAACTACATAGAACACATCTTTATGTTCGCCCCCCTGCATGATATAGGCAAGATCGGAATTCCTGACAAGATCCTTCTCAAACCCGGACCACTGGATGAAAAAGAGAAACGCATCATGCAGACACACGCAAAAAAAGGACGGGAGATAATCGATAACCTCCTTGATAACTTTGGACTGGTCAACTTTGAACATGTGAATGTACTGCGTAACATTGCCGAACATCATCATGAAGCGATCAATGGCACCGGATATCCACATGGTATAAAAGGAGATGAGATTCCTCTGGAGGCACGTATCGTAACCGTTGCTGATGTCTTTGATGCCTTGACAAGTGCACGTCCCTACAAAAAGGCATGGAGTAATGAAGAAGCGATAAAAATGCTTAAAAAACTCTCCAATGAAACACTTGACAAGGATTGTGTTGATGCCTTGATCAAGAATATGGACAAGGTAGAAGCCATACAGCAGCAGTTTACAGAAGACAGTTTCGGCTAAAAGCTATTTCCCCAGTCTGATTTGAAAACATTTCACATCTCCATCCAAAAGGGACACTTCTCCCCCATGTGCCTGTGCGATCTGCTGGGAAAGGACAAGACCCAGACCGTTGCCTTTCTCTTTTGAACTTTGAAATGCCTGGAACAGGGATTTTTTGTTTTCAATATCCACACCCGAGTCATATACCTTGAAGATATGATACCCCCCATCTTCCTCGTATGCTATCCTCACATCACCCTCGTCATTCTCGTCTTCTTCAATGGCGTCAATGGCATTAAAGATGAAATTGGTGAACAGCATGGAGAGAAGATCACTGTCGCCTTCCAGTTCAAAGTCATCATGGGGAAGCTCAAAACGGATATCCTTGCCGTACGAGTAATACCCGATGGCAAGCTCAATATCCTCAAGGATATCACTCCACTTCAGGGTTGATGGAACGGCCTGAATTCCCTTGGAAAACATCAGTGTTGCCTTGATGATACGTTCTATCCTGTAGACCGACTTTTGTACTTCGAGTACAATCGGCTTGTTCTCAAGCTTGACACGTTTCATCAAGGTGGATGTCAAGAGTGAAATCGAGCCGATAGGGTTTCTGATCTCATGAGAGAGATGTGCCGCCATCTGTCCCATTGTAGCCAGGTTTTCTTTTCTTTTCTGTTCGGTTATGTCTGTCGCGGAGATAAGGAATTTGTCTTTATAACTGCTGATTTTGATCAGATAGCTTTGCTCTTCAAAATTCAATTCATAATCACTGTCATTCCAATCCACGATCTCTAACAGTTTAGAGAGTTCTTTTGCACGGGAATTCTGTGTAAATATCTCTCCACTCTCAAAGATCACCCATAAAGCGTTGGGTAAGAATTCAATCAGGTTTTCTATCGTTCCCTGAAGGTGTTCGTAGGAACTGCGAAGCGTTTTATATTCCTCTTCGACCTTATAGGTCTGACCGATGAGCATTTGAAGTTGTTCAAGTATCTCTTCATTATTTTCAGGCATGACTCTCTTTTATGACTTAATAGGCGATAAGTATAACGCTTTTTCAAATATTTTTGAATTAAAAACCCAGACCATTAGTCAAATCATGACCTAAACGGGTTTCAATGGAAAAAGCTATCAATATTCCTCTATTTATTAGCTAAAATGAACGTCTTTTTTGCTAGAATGTAAGAATAGTTAAAAAAGGGATGGGCCAAGCTTGACCAGAACACTGCTCTCATATTTTTCTAATGCTCACACGGATGAATCCAAGATACTCCTTATCATCTTAATCACCAGTTTTTTCTCAGGTATTGTCCTTGGAAGCCTCAACTATTTTCTTCACAATATCACGGATGCGAATGTCGGACTTATCCTTTCACTTTTCAGCTTTTTAATAGCTGTTTTACTTATCCGCGAAAGCGTCAAGACAAGCATACTGACCAATATTACGCTTTTCTTTTCACTCATCTTTTTTCTTGCCGGTTTTATCACAACACCCAGCCAGCTAGAGGGGGTGATGTTTCTTGTCATCTACCCTATTCCGGCTATCTTGCTGCGTCCGTTCAGGACAGCGCTGGTCTGGATTTTTCTGTTCATTATCCTTGTTATGGCGGCTTTGAGTTTTGAGCAGACCAAACTGCATCTGAGCACTTATGAGATCTTTCAACTTCTTCTCATCCAGCTTATTATTACCTTGCTGCTCGGCTATTATGTCTACAGTATGAAACTCTCCAGTGCCAGGCTGAAGCGTGAGACCCAAAAACTCGGTAAACTGACAGAGACCCTTGAGGATAAGGTTGAAGAGCGTACTGCCGAACTGCAAAGGTCAAACTCGGAACTGGAAGATGCCCACTGGAAACTTGACCAATACAAGGACCGTCTTGAGAAGCGTGTTCAAGAGGAGATGGAAAACGTTTCCAAAAAAGACAATCTGCTCAAAGAACAGTCCCGTTTAGCTGCAATGGGTGAAATGGTCGATGCGATTGCCCACCAATGGAAACAACCCTTAAATGCTATCTCAATGGCGGCTGACCTGATCAAAAGCGATCCGAATGACGACTTTACTTTCAAAGCGTCTGAGGTCAATGAGATGAGTGGCATCATTCACCATCAGATCGAGCATATGACCACGACATTAAGTGAATTCAGAAGCTTCTTCCGCCCGACGAAAGAGAGTTCTGACTTTTCTCTGGCGAAGTGTATCGAGTCTGTAAAGGTTCTGCTTAAAGACGAACTGACCAAAAACCAGATTGAGATCCAGCAGCGTAAACAGGATGACATCATCATCAACGGTTATGAAAACGAGTTCAAACACCTTATCTTGAACCTGATCAATAATGCGAAAGATGCCTTTATCGAGAATAATATCAAGAAACGTGTTATCGCTATTGGATTCAATGAGACCGATGATCATGTACTCCTTCAGGTCGTTGATAACGCAGGTGGTATCCCCCGTGATATCATCGATGATATATTCAACCCAAACGTTACGACAAAAGGTGATAAAGAAGGTACAGGTATCGGGCTTTATATGAGTTCTCAGATCGCACAAAAGCATCATGGAAAACTAAGTGTACAAAACACAAAAGACGGGGCACGATTTACATTGACCCTACGAAAAAAATAAGCATCCAGAGAAAGGAAGAGAAACATGTATTATGTTGTTCAGGAACTTCATGACTCTGGAGAAAAGCACTTTATCTCGTATCAAGTCCCTAAGTATATCCTCTCAAGCAAAAATGAGAATATTATCTTTGAGTTCGGTGAAAAGCCCAACATCAAAAGAAAATGGGCTAATAAGAACGATATTATCCTACTGACAGACAATAAAGCTTTCTTTCTTGCCTTTGTCGAAAAATTAAAATCGATGGAAACCGAGCATCTTAAAAAGATAAACGAGGCACAAAAAGAGGTTGAAAAGTTAATCCAGCAATATCAAGACACGATGCATGACGAGCTGGATTCATTTAAACAGCTGGCACAAAAGAACAAAGATGTCCCTTCTTTACTCTAATTCAGAGGCTTTTTGCTAAGAGTAATATGCTTTCAATACCTTAAACAACATATATGCGTCTTTGTCCCCGGCCAGTTCTCTTATCGAGTGCATTGCAAAAGTCGGCAACCCTACATCAATTGTCTTGACACCTATCTTTGTCGCGGTTATCGGCCCGATAGTCGATCCGCACCCCATGTCCGTTCGTGTGACAAAACTTTGAAACGGCACATCATTCTCTTTGCATAAGAGTTTGAACCTCGAGACCGTCTGTGAATTACTTGCATAGCGCTGGTTGGCATTGACTTTGACGACGGGTCCATGATTTAACAGAGGGCCATGGTTCGCATCATGTTTTTCCTCAAAATTTGGATGCACACCGTGCGCGTTATCTGCTGAGATCATCATCGAAGCATTGATCATACGCGAAAAGCTTTCATGATCAGGACAGATACGTTTTAAGACCATCTCCAAAAATGGACCGGCTGCACCTGAAGTCGACTCACTACCTACCTCTTCGTGATCAGAACAGATCAATAAAGCATGTTTTTGCTTTGAAGCATTGATAATAGACTCTAAACCGACATAACAGCTAAGAAGGTTGTCCAGGCGTGCGGAAGCCAGGAACTCTTTGTTCAGGCCGATAAAATCCGGTGCCTGCGTATCATAAAACAGGAGCTCAAAGTCCAACACCTCTTTAAGACCGGTCTCCTTGCAGAGTATCTCTTCAAACGAGATGCTTTCATCACTCTGCATCATGATAGGAGGGATGTCTGTTTGCGCATTGATCGAACGCTCTTTATTGGCCTGTGTATCAAGATGAATTGCCAAAGACGGTATAACAGCCAGAGGCCTTTTAAAGTCGACAAGCGGATGTACCAACTTGCCCTTGTCATTTATACCGCTCACTCGTCCTGCAAGAGACAAGTCACGGTCGAACCATGGGTTCAGTAAAACACCGCCATAGACCTCGACCCCTAATTGGATATACCCTTTTTTATGGATGATCGTATTGGGTTTTAGTTTTAAACACGGACTGTCAGTATGGGCACCGACCATAGCAATGCCGCCATTGCTTATCTCCTCATCTGCATAGACAAAGGCAATAAGCGAAGAGTCATTACGAGTCACAAAATATTGTTTACCCTTTTGAAGATCCCATTTATCGGCTTCATCCAGTTGAATAAAACCTGCATCTGACAATCGCTTGCCTAAAACTTGTGTCGCATGAAAGGGCGTCGGCGAGTCAGCCAAAAAATTCAATAATCCACTGTTAAAATCACTCTGTTGCATTTAAATCCTGTAGTAGTTTGATAATCTCTTTATTGCCGGAAAGTTTCGCATAGTTCAATGCGCTTCTGCCGTCATAATCACGCAAGTTGCTGTCAATACCCAGCTCAATTGCAAGTCTCACGACATCAACCTGTCCATACTCACAGGCAAGGTGCAAGATAGTCTTACCGTCATCATTTTTCATATTGATGTCTTCGGTCTGAAAAAACTTACGGATTTCCTCCGTCTTTCCATCCCGCGCGAGTATAAAAATATTTTCATCCTGAGCTTTCTCTTGTCTGTTGACTTCCTTACTCAGATACATAATCACCTTCACGCGGTTCTTCTCTATCGCATAGACTAATGGTGTTTTATGCATTTTGTCTTTCACATGGGTATTGGCTCCATGTTCTACAAGGAACTGGACAATACTTAGCCTCCCTACCGGCGCCGCCAGATGAAGCGCGGTGCGACCCTTGGCATCGACAGCATTGACATCAGCACCTGCCAACACCAATCGACGTATCTCCGGTTCATTGATATCTTTGACTGCCTGGTGTAAAGGTGTCGCATAAACAGAAGAAGCCAGAAGAAGCACGCATAAAAAAGTTTTCATAGGTTCATTATATCCTAGGCAATATTTACTTTTTATTTCTCAGGGCTTCAAGATAAAGACCTTTGATACGCTTGTCATAGAGCAAAGCACTATAATCTATACGCTCATCCTCTCTGTATAAGCCCCATTTGTCACATATCCACCCCTCTGCTGATGAGCATGCCACACCATCAAAACTGACCTCTTCCTCCATGAGAAACTTTTTCAATGTGACCTGAAGTTTCACGATCTCCTGCATCATTGCTTTGACACTTTTTTCACTGTATGGGCTTCTGGGCTTGAAACCGACAAAGAACAGAATATTGAATCCGATGATTATAAATATCATCTGTATGGCAGATGCCTGGTAGATGAAAAAGAGGACAAATGCCACAGATAGGGAGAGGACGAAAAGTACCATCTGCAACTGTTTGAACTTTTTAATCTTTTTTCTCTGCTCGATAAAGCGTTTTTCCAACAGTTCATTCAATCGTGCCAGGGCTGCTATGAT
>JBFEWG010000026.1:0-18725 GCA_041546465.1 Sulfurimonadaceae bacterium | reverse complement strand
CTGCGTGATCAAATGAGAAAGCATCTCACGCTTGCGGGCCTTGTCAACAGGATAGACGATCTGTTCAACAGCAGAAGACGTTGCATTTGAACGTGCTACCTCTATCAACGTGGGATTATTCAAAAGACCGTCTGCAAGCTTTTTGATCTCCTTGGAGAAGGTCGCAGAGAACAGAAGGTTTTGACGTTTAGCCGGAAGGACCTTCAATATCTTCTTAATGTCATGGATGAAAACCATATCCAGCATTCGGTCCGCCTCATCCAAAATAAGGTATTCTACCGCTCGCAAGTCAAGTGCGTTTTGCTGCATAAGGTCAAGCAGACGTCCCGGTGTTCCGATGACGATATCAACCCCATTTTTAAGGGTGTGTATCTGAGGGTTGATGCTGACACCGCCAAAGATCACTGTCGACTTGAAAGGCAGATACTTTCCATAGTCTCGGACACTTTCAGCCACTTGTGAAGCAAGTTCACGCGTAGGTGTTAAAACAAGAGCACGTACGGGGCGCTTGCCTTTTGGTTTAGGCGACTTTGAAAGTCGCTGTAATAATGGAAGTGTAAAACCGGCTGTCTTACCTGTTCCTGTCTGTGCGCCTGCAAGGACATCTTTACCTTTCAAGACGACAGGGATTGCCTGAGCCTGAATGGGTGTTGGGGTATCATAACCCTGATCTTTAATAGCACGTAAGATGTGCTCATTTAAACCTAAATCTGTAAATTTCATTTATATTTTCTTTTGGGATCAAACCTTCCAAGCACTGCTTGAGTCGGTCTAGTTTGAAGGGAGTTTGTTTTCAAGATAGTTCTAAAAATTGAAGTATTCTTTTGATAAAAACGAAGTCAGTCATCGACCGAGGATAACTGAAGTTAGTGAAATCATATCATAATTATCATAAATATTTTTAATAATTTAAATTTATTTTAAATGTTTATCCAAAAAGCTATTGAGTTGATTGGCGAATGCGTGGGCATCCTTTTGTGAAAAAGCCTTGGGACCACGTGTCATCTCTCCGCTTTCTCGAATCTCTTCCATCAGGTTTCGCATGGCAAGATACTGTTTGATATTATCCACACAATAGAGTTCACCGCGATGATCGATTGCATGAGCATCTTTGGAGATGACACGATCAGCCAAAGGGATGTCAGCCGTGATTACCAGGTCACCTGCTTCGATCATTTCGACAATCCTGTGATCTGCCTCATCAGCACCCTGTTCTACAACGATATATTCAATAAGCTTCGATTTCATGCCCAGGTCGATCTTCTTGTTTGCGATGACATAGGTCGTCAAAGACAACCTTTCTATTGCGCGGGTCAAGATAGGCTTCAAAAGGTTTGGAAAGGCATCTCCATCTACATAGAGCTTCAATCAAGTATCCAGACAGAAAACTTCTTGCCTTTGATCTTTCCCTTTTGAAGCTGTCTATGTGCTTCTTCGATATGTCCTCTATCGATCGCGACATAAGACTGTCTCTCATAGATATCGATCTTGCCGATGAATTTTCCTTCCAATCCTGCATCACCGGTGAGTGCACCAAGGATGTCTCCGGGGCGCATCTTGTCTTTTTTACCACCTTCGATGACAAGCGTCACGTTGGGCGGTCTTAGGCTAAAGCCTGATATATCTTTCAGGCTACTGCTTTCATCAAAGATACGCGTATCGTTTTTATATGTGTCTGCCTCTCTTAACTGATCGTTTGTATAAAGAGTAAAAGCAACGCCTTCTTTACCCGCGCGCCCCGTTCGACCAATGCGATGTGTATACGTGGCTTCATCATGAGGTAGATCATAATTGATGACCATCTCAAGGTCTTTGATATCCAGACCGCGCGCTGCCACATCTGTCGCGATAAGAACAGAACAGCTTCCATTGGCAAACTGTACCAACACATCATTTCTCTCATATTGTTCCAGGTCACCGTGAATCGCCAAAGCGTCGATATCACGTCTGCGAAGTGCGTCCGCGATTTCCTGACACTCTATCTTCGTATTGGCAAAGACAATGCTTGTCTGTGGGTTGTAATTCCCGAGTACATTTACCAAAATGTTTAACTTGTTATCTGCATCGACTCCATAAAAATGTTCTGTGATCTTGTTCGCGACTTCATTGGAGATCGTCTTTACACTGACGGCATCATTTTGGATGGAGCTGCTCAAGCTGAGGATCTCCTCAGGAAAAGTTGCTGAAAAGAGCAAGGTCTGACGTTGCTTTGGAGCATAAGAAATCACTCGTTCAATCTCTTCTATAAAGCCCATGTCAAGCATCCGATCAGCTTCATCAAGAACCAGTATCTCCAGGTCATCCAATGTTAACGAGCCTTTTTTCAAGTGTTCATGCACACGTCCCGGTGTTCCGACGATGATGTGTGCACCATGTCGCAATGATCCTAATTGCGGTCCAAAGGCAGTCCCCCCGCACAGTGTCAATACCTTGACATTGTGTGTTGCTCGTGCCAGTCGACGAAGCTCTTTTGCTACCTGATCGGCAAGTTCTCTTGTCGGGCACAAGACCAGTGACTGGACACTGAACTTCTTGACCTGTAGTCTGCTTAGCAGTCCTATACCAAAAGCCGCTGTCTTGCCGCTTCCCGTCTTTGCCTGTGCGATGACGTCGACATTGTCCAGCACCAAGGGCAAAGCCTGTTCTTGTACCGGTGTCATCTTTTTATAACCGAGTTCGCCTAAGTTATATAACATCTCATCCGTAAGGCAGAGTGTTGAAAATTCATTTTTATTCATGATGAAAGTATATCCTTACTTGAAGAACATACCGGTGAATTTGAAAGATTAAACTAAAAAAGGATATTATTCCACCAGATAAACCAAGGAAAACATGTGACGTTCAATCAAATCAAGATGGCCATTTACGCAACCTATTTAACCAATTACTATGGCTTCAAACTAAGAAATATCACCGACTCAAAGACCCGAAAACATTACCGTGTCCAATATGCGTCGAGACTCCTTGAAAAGCTCAATATCACTATCAATGTCATCAATAAAGAAAAAATGCCCAAAGAGGGCCAATTTTTGCTTGTCTCCAACCATCGAAGTGTCATAGACCCACTTATTATAGAGATCGCTACTATAGGTACGGACCTTTTTGGTCACTGGATATCCAAGAAGGAACTGTACAACTCCTTTTTTTTCGGTCTTTTTGTAAGAAATGCAGGAACTATCCTGTTGGACAGGGAGTCTTCTCAGATGAGCGGGTTTTTCAGTGACATCAAAAGCTGTGTCAAACAGGGGGATTCTATCTATATCTTTCCCGAAGGTACAAGGAACAAAGGTACGTCAGAACTCGGTGAGTTCAAAGAAGGTTCACGTATCATTGCCGTAAAGAATCGTCTTGCAATATTACCTGTCTTCATCCGTACACAGGCCAATGATATCCTGATGTCTTCATTAAAAGATGAAAAGAAACAACGTACCATTGATATTGAGATCGGCGATATCATCGATTACAAAGACAAGTCGATGACACTTGAAGAAGCCTACAAAAAGCAGTTCAATATTCAATAGAATGGAACACCACCCTTTTGAACCTATCATCTTCGATGATTCAGAGATCCTGATCCTCGGTTCCTTCCCCAGTCTAAAATCCTTTGAGGAGGGCTTCTATTATGCCCACCCGCGAAACCAGTTCTGGCCACTGCTTTCAAAAGTCTTTGATGAGGATGCTTCAAATGTTGAACAGCGTATCGCCCTGTGCAAAAAACACCATCTTGCCCTTTGGGACAGTGCCAAAAGCCTTAAGCGGGAGAAGTCGAACTCAAGTGATCAAAACCTTAAAGAGATCGAGGTCAATGACTTTAGACATCTTCTCAAAGCATATCCTACAATCAAGATTGTCCTCTTTACCGGAAAAAAAGCTGAAACGATCTTCAACAGTGTCTACAAAGACCTCCCTGTCAAAAAAGCACTTCTTCCTTCACCTTCGCCTGCTTATGCGGCCATGCCTTTTGACTCAAAACTAAAAGTCTATAAAGAACTTTTACAATAGGCGACGACTAAAATCAAAAATGCCATCAAGGTCAGTTTGCACATTCGATGACTGCGGTTCTACCTGCATGCGTATCATGGCCAGGTCAGCCTTAAGTGAGTTATCCATGAAATGAAGGTCTGCCCCGCCGGTGACAAAAAGTATATTTGCCCAACGGTCTATATTATTGATGAATCCTTCTACCAGACTGACTGCTTCCAGTGACATCTGTGAAAAAGCCTCCTGATAAGTGTTCATCAATACTGAGAGCTCAGTAATAAGACTGACTACTTCCGAGATCTGAGGATAGGGCATCGTGTTCAGATATTTCAAAACATATCGTCTCTTTGGAAAGTTGATATTTTTTCAGAAGTTTGGCATTGCCAACAAACGGTTATCCAGATTAATAAAGAGTTTCAAGTTTGTATATTCTGCCAATGAGGTAAACTTACTAATCACTTTCTCACGTAGGGCGAGATCCACCGTATACAATATATTCAGGGCATAGGCCTGATCAAAAAGGTTACAAAAATAGGAGTTATATGACAAAATGGCTACAAAGACGACAAGTAGTCTATTCCATGCTTATCTGAGTTGGAGATCAGTTTTTGAAAAACTCCCAGGGTCTATCCCACAATACAAGTTGATCTTGACACTCCGGACTTAGAAAACGTTCCCCACTGTCTGGCGGACAGATAAAAGAAAACTCCTTTCCATCCAGTACAAAACAGAGTGCATAGGCATGTAGATAGCCCCGTTCTTCCTCTTTCGCCTCATCGGCATTGGCGTAACGGCTGTCCCCGGCAATAGGAGCACCCAGGCTCTTGAGTGCCACACGGATCTGGTGGGTCTTTCCCGTATGTGGTTTGATAAGAAAAAGACGTTCATGAACTCTTAAAGCCGTGCTAATAAACTGTGTAACAGCCGGATTATCCAGCGTATTGAGCAGTTTATAGGAACCTCGACGTGCACTTGTCATATCCCCTTTTATCCAACCCTGTTTCTTTTTGGGTTTGCGCATGGATATAGCCAGATAATATTTTTCAATCTTCTTCTCTTCAAAGAGTTCACTGAGTCTCTTCGCCGACTCGCTGCTTTTAGCCAGGAGGATAAGACCTGAAGTCATCTTGTCTAGACGATGGACACTGTACAGTTTCTCTCCTGTCTGCTTTTGCACCTGAACGACAAAACCTTCACCCGATTCACTGTGAAAACTCAAACCTTCCGGTTTGTTAAAGACGATGAAGCTGTCGTTCTCGTAGATTATCTCTAATGCCATCACTCTTCAAAACACTCTTGCTCGGATATTTTGATAAACTCTAAAAACTCCTTGTCGTTTTTTTTATCAAGTTGATTGTAGGTCTGCAAATCATACTCTTTAAATATTCGATCATCCACACAATTACAATAGCTTGCGTTGTGCTCATCCAGACAATGTTGTATCAAGCTCTCTCTGTCTTTCTCTTCCCAGGTGTAATACTTGATATAAAAAGGATACAGTACCCAGGCAGCAAAGCCTATGGCAAGGACGATATTCAAAATATATTCTTTTTTTCGTGTCTTCTTGTATTTATAGAGGTCATATCCGATAAAAAGCAAAAAGACTATCTCCAAACCGATGACAAACCAGTCAGCATCTAAAAAATCAAACATAAGGCTCCTTAAAAGCCAAATTATAGCTGTTTAGTATATAATTAGACAAAAAAAGGTCTCAAATGTCTCCACAATGGATACTTGTCATTGTCCTTATTGCTTTAGTGTATTTTTTGTTTATCAAGAAGAAACCGCTTCCGGGTGAGAATCAAAACACGAAGAAGAAAAAAGATCAGAAAAGTGACGATATGGTCGCTTGCAAAAGCTGTGGTACCTATATCTCTTTGGACGAAGCCCTGCTTCAAAACGGTGAATATTACTGCAGCAACGAATGCTTGAAATAAAAAGGATTTAAATGCTTTTGTTTGGTCATCCCCATGTCCCTAGCGAGAAGCTCTATCATGTCAGTTCTATAGAGGCGATATCACACACTCCGTCCAATGCCTGTCTCCTGTTCAATTATGACCCGGAGGTCTTCGAACTCATCGAATATGCACAGAGCAATGCGGTAGAGTTTGCCCTTGACATCTCCACACTGAAAGATGCCATCATCTGCGAGAACCTCGGTGCAAAATATCTTCTGATGCGAGAGGAGATAGCCAATGATGTGCAAAAAGCGGCCGACACCTATCTGTTTGATGCCAAGATCCTCGTCCATATCTCTGATGAAGAGAAGATCGAAGCCCTGGTCAGCGAAGGTATTGACGGTGTCATCTTCCCACAGGCTGTCGTAAAGATCTCCTGAACACATTCCCTACACAATTCTTATTTAAGATACCTTCTAAATCAGGAGGGTATCATGCTAGCGGCAATATTCATCATCATCGCCACACTGACGACTATCATAGGCTTTATTCTTATCTCTTCTCAAGACAGAAATCGACAGTAAGTCTCCCAAGCATACATTTCTTGCTATAATAAAGGCATGAAACGTATATTTTACACCCTTCTCACCCTACTTTTGTTCACGGCATGTTCCTCCAAAGCCCCTGCACCTGTCCAACATGCCTCATCCTCGTCACCCACCGTCAATAAGCTCTATCAGCAATACAACCAATGGAGAGGTACCCCATATAAATATGGAGGACTTTCACGCAATGGCGTTGACTGCTCCGGCTTCGTCCACCAAAGCTACAAATCGGTCTTTAATGTTTCCCTTCCACGTTCCACGAAAGATCAGATAAAAAAGGGAAAACGCGTCTATATCAATGAACTGCGCGGCGGTGATCTGGTCTTTTTCAAGACAGGCTATAAAACACGTCATGTCGGTATCTATGTGGAGAATGGAAAGTTTATGCATGCATCCACCAGCAGAGGGGTGACGCTTTCGAACCTTCAAAGCGGTTACTGGAGAGAACATTACTGGCAGGCTAGACGTCTGCTGTAAAACCCAGTTCTTTGATTGTCCTTTTAAAGACCTCATCCAGGCCTGCTTCCAGAAGCAGTTCTTTTTTCATCACAGGATGCAGGATACGCAGGGAGGAGGCGTGAAGCAGAAGTCTGTGACAGTCATACGCTTGCCTGAAGAACCTGTTATGCTCACCTCTTCCATACTTTGTGTCCCCGATAATGGGATGCAGGATATGTTTCATATGACGGCGCAGCTGATGTTTTCGGCCTGTCTGTGGTTGTAGCCTCAACAGAGTGTACCGGCTTGTCTCATACCTTCCCACGGAAAAAGGGATCTCTACCTGGTCCAGCTTCTCATACAGGGTCACAGCTTCCTGTGCCTCCTTATCTGTTCTCGCCTTTGCATCGGTCATCTTGTCCAGGACCTCTTTAAGCGCATAGTCTATCTCCCCGTTTTCATCCGTATAACCCCTGACCACGGCAAGGTACTCTTTTTTAAAGATTCCCTCTTGCATCTGTTGTGACAATGCTCTGGCCGTCTCCTTGTCAAGCGCGAACAGAAGAACTCCTGAAGTGGGCTTGTCCAAACGGTGCACCGGGTAAACATACTGACCGATCTGATCCCGTAGCATCTGGATCGCAAAACGTGTCTCATTTTTATCGATCCAGGAACGATGGACTAAAAGGTTTGATGGTTTGTTAATAGCGACGAGATACTCGTCTTGGTAGATGATCTCAAGGTGCTCTTCCTCTTCCATCTAGACGATACGGCGCTCTAAGTTGGGTGAAAGCGATGTCAGGACCTCATAGCCGATAGTATCACAGTATGCAGCTATCTCATTGGCATCGTCAAAGATAAGCAGTCTCTCTTTATCAGAGCGGTAAGAGCTGTTATCCATTGATACACGTCCGATCAGCATATCCCCGTCGGGTGTCTGATAATTGTTGGAAAGCAGGCGGGAAAGACCGTCCGCGTACCCAATATCATAATTTGAAACCTGCATATCCTCATCCGCTACAAAGGTAGCATTATAGCCCACGCGCTGGCCTTTTTTAAGTTGACGAGAAGAGATCCGTTCCGCGACTAAGGACAAGACCGGTTTCAATCCTGTCTCTTCAAAACCTCTGTCCATCTGAAGACATCCATAAGCTGCTATACCTACCCTTGCCATTTCTTCATCCAGATGTGATGTTCTAAAAAGCCCTGCGGAGTTACAGGAGTGAAAACGAAGTTCGGGACGCTTTTTTTTGATCTCCTCGAAGTTTTTCTTTTGCCAGAACCATTCAGAACTCACGGCATCGGCACTGCGGTAGTGGGTAAACACACCTTCAAGACTTAATCCCTGTGCTTCAATCCTGCTCATCGCTTCTTCAAAGGCATCCATGGCAATACCATTGCGATGCATACCTGTGTCGACCTTCAACTCAACGCGAGTCTGGGCCGGGAACTTCTCGATATCATTAATATCGTTGATCGTATAGATACAATTGCTGTGATATGAAAGAGGGAACCTGGGGCTCAAGATCAAGATATATTCAAAAAACTCTCCGATAGACTCGGCCTCTTCTTCTGTGCGTACGACAGCTTTGCTAAGCCCGTACTCTTTTGCCAGCGATGCCATTTCAAACAGACCGTGACCGTAGGCATTGTCTTTTAAGACCAGAGCGATTTTATCTTTATCTGCAGTTTTTTGCGCGATAATGTCAAGATTATTAAAAAATGCTGATTTATTGAGTTCAATATAAGACATAGCGCAATTATAGCAAGAAAGAGATTTATGAGACGTTTACCTGCCGAATTTGAAAAACAATCTTTTATACAGGTCATTTTCCCACATAAGAACAGTGACTGGGCACAATACCTTGAAGCAGCCGAAGAAAACTTTGTAAGTATCATCAAAGCCATCTCTTCTTTTCAACCATGTCTCGTTGTCTGCGACGACATCAAGTACGTCCGCTCTAGATTTGACATACAGACTAACATCAGTTTTGTACAACTGCCCAGCAACGACACCTGGGCAAGGGACTGCTCTGCCATCACGGTATATGAAGATGACAAGCCGCTGCTGCTGGACTTTGAGTTTACCGCCTGGGGAGGAAAGTTTGAAGCCGGTTTGGATAATGCTCTCAGCCAAAAACTTTCAACCTTTTACAATGCGCCGATGGAAAAAGTCGACTTTATTCTTGAAGGCGGGGCTATCGAAAGTAATGGAAAAGGCACCCTGCTGATCACCTCGGAATGTGTCTTTAACCCCAACCGTAACGCCACAGGTCAAGAAGAGAGTGAAGGACTGCTTAGGGAGTACTTTGGTGTAAGTAACATTCTTGTACTTGACCATGGCTATCTTAGCGGTGATGATACCGATTCGCATATCGATACACTCGCACGTTTTGTGGATGAACATACGATCGTCTATCTTAAATGTGAAGACAAGGATGATGAACACTACGACGAACTGCTTGCCATGGAAGCGCAATTGCAAAGCTTTAAAGATCAGGATGGAGAGAAGTTCAAACTTGTACCACTTCCCTTTACCACGGCTATCTATGATGAGGATGAGCGGCTTCCGGCAACCTACGCCAACTTTTTGATTCTCAATGAGGCGGTTCTCGTCCCTGTCTATCAGGATGAAAATGATGAGAAAGCATTAGAGGTACTCTCGCAAGCCATTCCTGACCGCAAGATCGTACCTGTAGAGTGTTCTACGCTGATCCGACAGCATGGTAGCCTGCACTGTGTGACGATGCAGTTTCCTAACGGTGTCACTCTGAAACTCTAAAAACTTTATTTAACCTTTTGAATCTTCTCTTCCTGCTTTGTCCCGTGAAAGAGCAGAGAGAATCCCTGATAGAGGAAAAAACCCGACCCCAGAAGCATCGCGAGAATTATTATCTTGTTTTTTAACGGCATTGTGTAATCTTTTTGTGTATTTTATCATAACTGAAACCTATAACTTTATACAAAGTTATAATCAGACCAAGAAAGTATCAGCCTGAACCTGGCCTAAAATCCGGGGAGAATCACAGCATCCGCGTTAAACACGACAACCCTCTATAAAGATGGGCAGCCCTATATAGAAAATCATGGAACTATAATTCGACCACTGCTGTATTTAGCCTCATTCGTCCATAACACCTTTTAGAAGCAACCTATATAATAAAAACTAATAAACTAAGAGAGGCTTCAGAAGCTTAGCTATACAATGCAGTATTTGCTCAAACGTTTAAAGGACAAGCGCTTATGAACACACTGCGTAGACTGATAAGGTTTTTATCCTCCATAGCCGACACCCCAGAGAATACAGCTGAAGAGAGACGCCAGCATAGTTTCTTGATCTACATCGGTATGTTTATGAGTACCGGAGGCTTCTTCTGGGGAAGTATAGCACTGTACTCTGGGCTCCCCCTTGCTGCTTCTATCCCTTACGGGTATGGATTCATCACGACGCTGAATTTTATCTATCTCTATTATTCAAAAGACTTTCGAACATCACAGGGTATCCAACTCTTTCTAAGCCTCCTGCTGCCTTTTCTATTTCAACTCTCCTTGGGCGGTTTTGTCTCCAGTGGTGCACAGGTATTTTGGGCTATTACAGCTATACTCGGTGCCTTTACTTTCAAACGTAATAACACCATAATCATATGGTTCATACTTTATATCGCCTTGGTAGTGCTCAGTGGTCTATTGGATGAGAGAATTGTCGCTCTTAAATTGGTCGAAGTCCCACCATACATCAGTATCCTCTTCTTTACGATCAATATCTCTGCCGTCTCTTTGATCATTTTCAGTCTCTTCTACTACTTTGTAGGTAGTGAAAGAAAGTACAGAGACTCTTTGCATGAGAACCTCGAACACCTGCGAAACACACAAGAGCAGCTGGTCGAATCTGAGAAGATGTCTGCCCTGGGAGGCCTGGTCGCCGGAGTCGCGCATGAAGTCAACACCCCTTTGGGTATCTCCATCACTGCAGCTTCTATTTTCAAGACCAAGATCAAAGCACTTGAAAAAGCTATCAACGATAATACCCTCAGTAAACAGGATATGGATGACTTTATAGCGGATATGAAAGATGCAGATGACATACTGATTAAAAACCTAGACAGAGCCGCTTTACTCATCAAAAACTTTAAAAAAATCTCCGTTGATCAAAGTAGTGAAGAGCTTCGTGAATTTGAACTTAACGAATACATCCAAGAGATAATCTCTACCTTTCGCAGTGAACTGAGACATCATAAAGTCTCTCTTGAGCTCCAGTTGAGTCCACAACGAATTCAGATGCATTCTTATCCGGGTTCAATCGCTCAGATAGTCATCAACTTGCTTCAAAACTCCATTGTGCATGCTTATCAAGAAGGTCAGGAAAGAAAGATCACGATAAAGACTGAATACACTGACAGACATGCTACGATCATCTGCTCGGACAACGGGAAAGGGATTGATAAGAATATGGCTCAAAAAATCTTTGAGCCTTTTGTGACTTCAAAACGGAACAAAGGCGGTACAGGTCTGGGTCTTAATATCACTTATAACCTTGTCACACAACAACTTGGAGGGACTATCAAGCTCTGTGAAGCTGTAGAAAAAGGTGCCTGTTTTCTTATAAGAATTCCTTGTGAACTAAATAGATGAGTGAACACAAACCCAAAGAACCTTAAATATTTGTTATCTTGCTGATGATCCAAAGTGCAAACGCCAATACAATCGTACTGATCACTGCGATGATTACTGTATTATGTTTCCGTATTACCTTCCACCAATTTGTAGTCTCAGAACATAGGTTGAACACAATTGGTCCAGTAGTATTGATAGAGGTTATTAAATTTTGTGGAAAAAACAGATATACCGATTCAATATAGGAATAAATCACGTCTATACCTACACCATTGACCGTAACACTTTCCGTATCAGTAGCATTCATATGAGAAGTATCGCTGTTAGATCCTCTTACTTTGTCACTTCTTGATGCAGATAGATTCGGACTGCTTCAAGGTATATGGAAAATCAGAAGAACCACGATCAGCTGCTACCTAGGAAAATGGCACTAAAAAAATCACACCAAGTCCTAGTCTTATTGATACCAATGACGTTTTAACTCACCATTGGTTTTATATTCATCTATCATCACCTTTTTGGGTTCGTCATCCGAGACTGACAGTATGATACGACGTCCGTTATCATCAACCTCCACAAGTTTTGGAGCTGTTGAAATGACTTTGTAGTTCTTTATACTCAGCTGTGTAAACACACGTGAGAGCAAGTGATTTGATGCTGGTAACTTAAGATGGTCCAATGCCAGGTCATCTATCATAAACTGATAAATCAAGCGTTTTTGCAAGATCAATGTGGAAAAGTACGAAGAGTTTTCCCTGGACTCTTTTGTACTGACGAGGGATCGTTGCAACATCCCTAAAAGATTGATTCTGTCTACCTTTGCACATGACACCCCCACAAGTGAGACAAAGTTCTCTTCTGTATAACCGCCATAATAAGCTTGCATACCCTTGTCACAGACCCTGTCATATTTCTTTTTCTTAAAATCATCGATATAAGGTTTTATGTCTTTGGCTCCCGCACTTACCCCTAACAGCAAACCTATTAATACTAGTCGTTTTATCATTTCTCCCTAATCCGTCTGCCGAAGTCCCAAAATCGAGATCTGTCCCGGTTCTTCTTGTAGTTCAATATTATGTTCATTTGCCCATACCAGTATCTCCGTATCCAGGCTCAAAAAGTCATCATCATCCAATAGATCGTTTTTGATCTTTATCATGTGATGACCGCTTAGCAAGGAGAGATAATAGTCACTGTGATCCAAAAAAGGCTGCAAATCCTTTAAGGCACTTACAACCTCATCGAAATAGAGGTAATTACTTTTAACCTCGTACACTAGATCCAGACCACGCTGATCGTCTTTATACCCACACATCTTCAAGAGTTCACGTTCCATTGTGTCATCCTTGGCGGGCTTTCATCTCCGGCTAGGCGATCAGCCCTTTAACAAGATTCTTCCTCATATAATATCACTTATATTATAAATAGTGTGTAAAAATTCACACGCTGGTATCGGCTTGGCTAAAACAGCGTTGCCGTCGTCTCCTCTTTTTTCTTTTTCTTCGCACTCAGGTTAAGAAAATACTCGATCTCATTCTCTTTAAGAATACGAATATTGTTTGTCGATCCTGCAACGCCCACCGGATCACCTGCCGTTAAGATATAGGTGTTCTCTTTTTTGATTACACCCCGATTAAGACCTTCTTGCATCACTTCTGAAAGCATGTTCTCCAATTTGTTCTTTTTGACTGAAAAAGCAGGTGCCACACCCCATACAAGCGTCATCTTTCTAGCGATTCTATCATTATGTGTAACTGCTAGAATATCGACATCCGGACGGTAACGCGACATGATTCTCGCTGATGTTCCCGAAGTTGTCAACGCCAAGATACCGTTAGAGTTGAGTTTGGTCGCAAGCTGAGTAATAGAGAGGTTGATCACATCCTTGTCATCGCGGTTTTCAAACTTTTCATATTTGTTATAGGCATAGACTGTCTCTGCCTGAATAATAGTATCCGACATTGTCTTGACAGCAAGAGCCGGATTATGCCCGATAGCTGACTCTTCGGACAGCATCACGGCATCCGTTCCATCCAATACGGCATTGGCGACATCAGATATCTCCGCCCGCGTAGCGACTTCGTTCTCTGTCATAGAAAGCAGCATCTGTGTTGCTGTGATAACCGGTTTAGCCTGTTCGTTTGCTTTTTTGATCAATCGTTTTTGAATTGTCGGAACCATATAGTACGGCACTTCAATCCCCAGGTCACCGCGAGCGACCATGATACCATCACTTTGCTCCAGTATCTCATCAATATTTTCAACAGCATCAAACTTCTCGATCTTCGCAATAAGGTCCTGTGTTCCGCCATTATCTTCAAGGATTGTGCGTGCTTTTTTCATATCATCTGCATTTTGTACAAATGAGATAGCCATGAAATCCACCTTGTTCTTAATACCCCAGAGCATGTCCTCTTTGTCTTTATCGGTGATGACATTGATATTGATCCTAGTATTAGGGAAATTTACCCCCTTGTTAGATGCAAGAACACCGTCATTCTGGACAATACCCATAACCGCATCGTCGGATATCTCATTGACGATCACACGAATACGGCCGTCATAAAGATAGATATGCTCATCAACATTGATAAGGTCCAGGATCGAAGGCTGGTTGATGCTTAGGAGATACCTGTCTTCGGACTCTTGAACCCCGACAATCTCTTCACGCATGAAATAAAGCTTGTCCCCTACTTTCAGATCAAACTCTTTTTCCAGCTTTCCTACTCTGACTTTCGGACCGCAGATATCTTGTAAGACACCGACCACCCAACCGCAGTTGTCCATCGCTGTACGAATATTTTTCAGGACTATGGAATGGTCTTCATGGCTACCGTGCGAAAAATTCATCCGAAAGACGTTGACACCTGCACGGATCATCTTCTCCAGACTCTCCACATCGTTACTTGAAGGACCGACAGTGGCCAAGATCTTACTTCTGCGTTTCATAAAAAAATCCTCTATATTTAAATCATAATAATCTGAACCTCTATCGTCTTAAAAGAGTGTTCTATGGGTTTATATTAGCACAAAATCACCATTTAATCTTTCCTTTTAGTTGTTTTTATAGTTAAAGATACTATTATAGAGCTCATAAAAAGCAACCCTCTATTTTATATTCTTTATTTTTGGGGAGTAAACATACCGATGCTTAGGGATATTCGTGGCAAAAGCTCCATCTCGGAATTATAATACTGATATTGTTCTTGTCGATATCATCAGTTTCACCAAGCTGACACAAGAACAACAGCTTGAACTGGTACAATACCTTACACAGAGTTACACGCGTATGCTTGAAAAACTCTTGTCAAATTCTGACATGAACCTGTCACAAATGGTCTTGGGGTTTATCCCAACAGGTGATGGTTTCTACTGTATCCTGAACCCCAGGATGAAAGGATTTGGAACGATCCTGGGCCTCTCATTCAACCACTTGTCAGATCTCATTTCCGAAAAGTTCCCCTATTTTAAGGGAATACGAATTGCTGTGCATACAGGACGTGTTTTTGAGTTTACGGACATCCTCGGCCATACCAACTATATTGGCGACGGACTGAACCATTGTGCTCGCTACCTTGAGCACAGGGATTATACGATCAGTACCGTCTTCATCTCTAAGGAAGCGGATGTCTCTTTCAAGAAGTTCTTGGAACTTTACCCTGACTTTGAAGCCCTTTTGCTCGAACAACAGTTCAAGCGCTCGCGTTTACAGAGCTTCAAGGACAAACATGATGTCAAATGGTCCGGATATCTGGTCTGGTTGCGCAAGGGAAGTGTCATCAATCCACCGAACATCAAGTTTAATTCATTGACATTATGACAAGTAAGGATACATATGCGTTTTACCGTTGAAGAATATGCCAAAGCCTACAGTCTCTCACCTGAAATGGTAGAATCCAGACTCCGTAGAAACCGACTTAACTATATCGTAGAGAACGGGACTACCTACATTGTCGTACCCAAACATCAGGTACCACAGCAGGATGATGAGACACCTAAAACGCAAAAGAAAACAACTGTTGCTACCGTCATAAACCTTTATCAGAAAGAGAACCATTATCTTAAACTCAAAATAAAAGAACTTGAAGAAAAAGTGGACAGGCTTGTCAGTGAAAAAGAGCAGTTGCTTAAAGATGAAAGGGCACGCATTGAAAAGGTTTATACAGATAAAGACACCCAACTTAAGACAATCCTTGAACTTATCAATACAAAACTTCTTCTGGAGAACTCCTCTGAACAGGGTGTCATTGAAGATATAAATGCACAGGTCGCCATCGAGGCAAACCTTGAACCCCAGGAGGAGCATAGCAAACCGGTAGAGCTTAAGCAGTACCTTCGCTCGCTTGGCCTTAAGTCTTCCCAACGAAAGAGCATCAAACGAAAGTTTGCCGAAGCTTTCGGTGCAGACTCCAGAGTGCTTTTGAAAAACGGGCTCTTCTATCTTGATTTTGATCGTTTCGATTACAGCGATCTATTAAAAATCGATTAGGTTGAACATTGGCAGCAAGTAAAGAAGTCGTTCATACTAAAAGTCCCCTCGCCTCCGTTAAAGAGTATGCCACGGAACATAGCTATCCCTATGAGAAACTTGACTATACCCTTTTAGGGCTGCAGACCTATTTTAAGACCTGCCATCACCAGGCTTTTGTCAAATTTCATGATGCCTATAAAAATGAATATAAGTCACCTGATAAACTGATCAAAGACAACACTCGTTTCATTCAGATCTATAAGATTAAGATCCATCCTAAAAAAAAGAAGAAAATCCATCTTGTCTACCGGATAGAAAGAGGAGAGTTCAACACCTATCCGATCATGATCATCTCTCCTGATTCAGTCCTGCCACTGCAAGAGATCGATGAGCAAACGATGTTAAAACTTCTGTATGCCGAGATCAACAAGATCAAGTCTAAATACAAGATGATGGTCAATCTTTTCTCCGATTGCATGGTCAAAGACCTCCGCGCTTTTGTCGCAAAGATCTATCATCATGGTTTTACCCAGGAGGAGTCTATCCTTCTTTTTGAAGGGATCGATCCGGTAATTTCTGAGCCAAGCAAGGTAATCAACCACTACCTTGAGAAGCATCAAGATGAAAAAGTCACCGAAGTCGAAGACTCTGAACTGATTATCACCTATATCAAACCTAAATACGGCAAAGCTGGATTAAATGCGAATGGACATAGGATTGACCATGGTTCGACCAATAATCTAGCCAAAATCGAGTACCAAATCGACAATGCAACGATACGTGTACAAGATGATGAGACAGAGGTACGATACTATTCCAGAAAAAGAGGCTTTGTAAGCACGCTTAAAAACAAGCTTTCCATCTCCAACAAGATTGTCCTTGAAGGGATAAAAAGGATCGAAGGTAAGGTGACGAAGAAAGAGGAGAATGAAGTCGCTGTTGTCATCTCCCAAAACGACGTCACACGTGATGGTGTAGGCGAAGGCGTCGAACTTGTATCTGAAAGTATCCATATCACTGGCCACATGGGGGCAAAGTCAAGCATCGAAGCTAAAGAGGTCGAGATCGAAGGTGCAACGCATAACGAGGCCTTTGTCACGGCCCGTACTGCAAAGATCAACCGTCACAAAGGAACACTGCGTTGTCACAAAGCAGAAATCAACTCCCTTGAAGGCGGAACAGTCTATGCAACGCATGCGACAATAAACGCTGCATTAGGCGGACAGATCTGTGCTGAGCATGTCACCGTCAAATCACTCAAACACAACCTGAAAGTCTATGCTTCAAAAAGCATTACCATTGAACGGATACTTGGCGAAGACAATCACTTTGTCATCGATTATCGTAAACTCCCGGTCCTGCAAAGTAAACTACAGTATCTTACCGATGAATATGATGAGATTACATGGCAATATGAAGATGCCAAAAAGCACTCTCCGGACAAACTGGATGAACTGAAAAAAGCACTTGAGAAAAAAGAAAGCGAGATCAATGAGATCAAGCGCTGCCACTATGATGCGGTCATTACGATCATGTCACCTATAGACGGATTAAATACGATAGAGTTTGCCGTTCCGGACAAACACACTTCTTTAATATATAGAACAAAAGAAGCAAAGACCTTTGGTCCTTTCAGTATTCGCCAGAATGAAGACAAACTGGTTTTAGAACCTGTCGGAGTCGAAATAGCACTCTAGACATTTTCTGTCACACCTTACTATATCCCACTTCCATTCATATACCCTTGATTTTTAATCAACCTCGTATCTGCCACTTCCTGTTCTATTATTCTATCTGTTAAACCTTCTGTCTTTGTCTATTGACATATTCTCCATCATTAAGAATAAATTACACGATTTACCGTATGTTTAATACATTATATTGTAACTATTGTATTATATATTACATACATTAAACACTTTTGTGAATATTTAACACAATTAATTGTTGTTAATTACATGAAAATACTATAAAATATACAAATTAATGTATACTTTAAGCTTTGATGCTATACACTCTTTCTATGGATTTGGCAGATGTGTTCAATATTCTTCACAATGCCGTCGAATCGCAGAACATGGGTAAAAAGATCTCTCAAAAGGAGATGGCTAATAAGTTTGGTGTCTCCATGAGAACCTACCAGGATTGGAAGATAGGGAATTCCGCTCCCCAGGCCGCCCGAGTTGTACTGCAGATGCTAGGCGAGTTGGAAGATGAAGATATTGTAAGAGTAGTACGTAAGATAAGTAAAAACCTAAAGGATACTAATTGAGTAGTTTAAGTGAACATGAACGAATCGGTTTGGAAGATGTTTTTTTGTGCCTGGGAGAAAAACAGAGTGTAACGGAAAAAATCATCGAACAGAAGCGCCGTCTGCTAGGCAGCTTAAGTTCAATGGTTCACAAAGGTATTCCCAAGGGAATTTCCTATGTTAAATCAAAAAATATTATGTTTAAACAGAGAAGAAAAGGGGTTAATTTTAAACTTTTTAATCATTTTCGCCCTAAAAATAGGGACTCCAAGTAATATTTAAGGAAAAAAGCTATAAAGTATTCGCAGTTGATTAATTTAGAGCTTAAATTTAAGTTTTAAATTATGAGCATACTTTAACTCACAAGAGGGTACACGATGAATAAAGCACAATTTGTTGAACTAGTTCAAAAATGTGGCGACTACAAAACTAAAGTAGAAGCGGAATCTGCAATCAAAGCATTCACT
>JBFEWG010000094.1:0-8101 GCA_041546465.1 Sulfurimonadaceae bacterium | reverse complement strand
GCTTCATCATCCAGTGCAATCGTTGCAGCTTCCAAAGAGAGTGTCGTAATATTGAAAGGAGGACGAAGTTTATACAGAGCCTGGATGATATTTTTATTAGCGATTCCGTAACCTGTGCGCATACCGCCAAGGCCATATGCCTTAGAGAATGTACCCAAATAGAGAACATTGGAGAATTCACGGATCAGCTCTTTTGCCGACACAGATTTGCCCGCGTCTTTATACGCTGCATACTCCATATATGCACCATCTACGACGACCAATGTCTCGGCATCAATCTTGGAAAGGAAGGCTTTTAATGCTGCTGTATCGATTGCATCACCGGTCGGATTGTTTGGCGTACAGATAAATATCATCTCCGGCTTATGTTCCACATAGAGTTGATAGAACTCATCAAGGTCATGCTCGAGTGAAGAAGTACGGATGATCTCTGCACCGACATGACGGGCATAGATCTCATACATGGCGAAGGTGATCGAGTTCATCAAGACCTTGGTCGAAGCATTCAGCTTTGCATGTACAGCAAACTCGATGACCTGGTCCGAACCCGCACCGATAATGATTTCGGCTTCATCCACTCCAAACTTTTTGGAGAGTCTGTCTTTTAAGACATACATAGAGTCGTCCGGGTATAAAAACATCTTGTGTGCGATGTCTTTAACCGCCTGTGTCACCTTAGGTGATGTACCGTAAGGGTTCTCATTACTTGCCAACTTCACAATATCTTTTGTAGCCACACCATATTCGCGGACAACAAGTTCTATCGGCTTACCTGCCTCATAGGTTTTGATCCCTGCCAACGCTGTATTAAAATTCATCTGTCACCTTTAACATATGAGCCAAGCCAGGTTATCTCGTCGGCTCTCTCTTTTAAAATAGGGGCCAAGCGTTCATCTCGAATGTGCCCGTAAAAATCTATATAAAACCAGTACCCGAAACCGTCACCCTCTTTTGATGGACGCGACTCGATCTTGGATAAGTTGATATGTGCTTTGTCAAAATCAGCCAAAAAGTGCGCCAATGCACCTGCTTCATTCCCGTCTTTCAAACGCACCAGTATAGAGGTCTTTGAAGACTCATGCTGTGCATTTTCAAAATTACTCAATATGACAAAACGCGTTGTATTACTGTCGACATCTTCGATATTCTCGAACATATTGGGAACGTCGTAAAGCTTGGCCGCTATATGTGAACATATTGCTGCTGCTTCTGGGTCCTTTGCTGCCAGTTTTGCAGCCTTTGCCGTCGACTCTACCGGGATCTGTTCGATATCCTGCAGTTCATGTTCGATCAAAAAGTCCCGACACTGTCCGAAGCCTTTGTCCTTTGAGTAGATCCGTTTGATGTCTTTCAGATGACGTGCAGATGTTGCAAATGAAAGATGAATCGGCATATAAAGCTCAGCGACGATCTTGTAACTGGACTTTGCCAAAAGGTCCAGCGTTTCACCGACTGCACCGTCTCTGGAGTTTTCAATCGGTACAACGCCAAACTTGGCTCTTTTAGTCTGCAGTGCATTAAAAACAGCATGGATTGACTTCAGCGGAAGATAGTCACTCATCGCACCGAAACGGCTCTCTGCCGCCTGATGAGTAAAGCTACCTTCCGGACCAAGATAGGCAATCTTCTCAGGAAGTTCAAGATTACGTGAAATAGCAAATATCTCGAGAAAAAGGGCTTCAATAGCCTCTTTGTTTAAGATACCACCATCTTTGACGCTCTTTAGTGTCAAACGATCGATGATCTCATGCTCACGCTCAGGTCTGTAAATAGCACCACCGGCATCATTCTTAATTTCACCGACACGCTCAACGACTTGCATACGACGATTCAAAAGTTCTAACAATTGATCGTCTATGTTGTCGATCATATCGCGACATTGGGCTAATGTTTTAAGACTCTCAAGACTTGTCATACATTTTCCTAAATTCTTTCATAGTTAACATACTTGATATTTTTACCCTAATATTAGCATATTAAACAATTTTTTACCGATAAGCCTTAGTTCAGAAACTCTTTTTCCAAAGCAATCAGGTCTTCAAACTCTTCACGACGACGAATCAGTCTGTCTTGTCCGTCTTCTACCGCGACTTCAGCCGAACGGCCGCGTGTGTTATAGTTACTTCCCATTCCAAAGCCATAGGCACCGGCACTGTGAACAACGATCAGGTCATTGTGCTTGAACTTTGGAAGTAATCTGTCTTTAGCAAAAAAGTCACCGCTTTCACAGACCGGACCCACAATATCAGCCGGCGTTGTTTCACCGTCGTTGTCTACCGCTTCGATTTTATGGTAAGCGGAATATAGACTCGGTCGAAGAAGGTCATTCATCGCACCGTCTACAATAACAAAACGTTTTTCCTCATTTTGTTTCTCGTACAGTACACGAGTCAAGAAGTGCCCTGCATTAGCAGTAATAAAACGGCCCGGTTCACACATGATCGTCATATCAAGGCCTGTCATTGTCCCTAAAATCGCCTGAGCGTACTCTCGTGGATCAATAGTGACTTCATCATCATAGGTTACCCCTAAACCACCGCCGACATCGAAGAACTTCAACTGGATATCAACCGCCTGAAGTGAACGAACAAGGTCAGAGACGATCTCAGCCGCTTCACGGATCGGTTCAAGCTCAGTCAATTGAGATCCAATATGGAAATGGATACCTACCGGGTCAAGGTGTTCGGAATTTTTTGCCTTAAGATACATTCGCTTGGCCGCATTGATCTCAACACCAAACTTGTTCCCATGCAGACCAGTCGAAATGTACGGATGTGTTTTTGGATCGATATTCGGATTGACACGAATCGAAATACGTGCTTGCAGACCAAGCTCTTTGGCAATCAACTCTACACGTTCCAGTTCTGCTTCACTCTCCAGGTTGATAAACAAGATATCAGACTCAAGAGCCTCTCTGATCTCATGATCTTGTTTACCTACACCCGAAAAGATAATCTTGTACTTTGGTATGCCTGCTGTTAATGCCCGTCTTACTTCACCAATAGAAACACAATCCGCTCCGGCACCCAGTTTCGCCAAATGCTGAACAACACTTAGATTGGAATTTGACTTAATCGCATATGCCAAGATTGCCTTACGTGCACGAAAAGCCTCTTTCAAAGCTTCATACTGCTTTGTAATAGCGTTAAAGTCATACACATACAGCGGTGTTTGATATTTTTCAGCCAACTTGGAAAAGTTAATCATTCTTGCCCTTTTTCCCAGGTGTCTCTAGATCTAAGACACCTGTACATATAATGGCGCGATTTTAGCGAAAAAGAGCTTATATTTATGTGAGTTAAGAGGTGCCTTTTTTATACCAGACAATAACACTGCTTAGTCCCAGTAAAACAACTGGTAGGACAATCCCTACTTCTCCCGAAATAGTCTGTGCATTTGAAAGCTGGATCAAGGTATAAAAAATCCCCCAAACCAACAAGGTTGTAAGTAAAGCACCGAAACTAAAAAGTGTCACATTCAAAAAGCGCGGACTGATGGGTACAAAAAAGAAAATTATGATGACGACAAAGGGAACAAAAAACGGATAGATTATCGTCTTATACAGAACACTCTTGACCTTGTCTGTATTGATGTTTTGTTCATCCAAGAGTTTCATTGCATCAAAAGCATCCATGATCGTATACGTCGAGCTTCCCTCATATACCTGATCAAGGATCTCAGGTCTGAAGTCTTTTAAAAGCCTCAGGTTCTCTTCTTCAGAGATGGCTATCCCTTCACTTTTTACTCCTACATTATGAGGCTTTACAAGTTTATGTGCCGTTTCTAACACCCAGTAATCATCTATATAGCGTGCCTCTTTGGAAACGATTACTTCACGCAGATCGTTGTGTTCCAATTTAAAAATACGTATATCCTTCGCTTTTTGCTGAAGCGGATGCAACTCTTTAAAATAGACATAATAATCTTGATAGGTAAAAAAAAGGTTTTCTGTCGGAGTACCATTGATCTTATGTGAATATATGTTGTCTGAATACTCTTTACCCTTGGCAAAAGGAGCATAAAAATGTAAAAGAATAAAAGCAAGGATTAACAGTGTTGCTATAAGAGAAAAAGGACGCAACACATCTGCTTTTGAATACCCCAATGAGTAATAGGCGACAAGCGCATTGGAGCGGATCAAAGCGATCTTTGCCGCAATCATAGCAAAGATCAAAGAGATAGGGAAAAGAATATCAAGTGCATAATAGGAGCGAAACAGTGCATACAGAAGTTTCAAGTTCGCTGAGTCGGGAAGACCACTCATATTATCCATCACGTCAAAACCGACAAAGAAAAGCACCAGAGCTGAAACGATGATAAGAACATACTTCAAATAAAGAAAAGATATGTTTTTAAATGCCAACATTTAATCGTCCCTTTGACTTATAATCTGATCTATTTCTTGTGGGGTTTCAACTTCTTTATGGAGTGTAAAGAAGCAACTTTTTCCCAGTCCCCACTGCTCATTTCTTCTACAGCATCAGCTGCCTTGCTGATCCATTCGTTCAGGTAAGGCTCTTCCTCTTGTGAAAACGATGATAACACAAAAGAAGAGACTTCACCCTTATTTTGTGGTCGGCCAATACCCATTCTCACCCTAATGTATTCTTTGGTAATCATAGAATCGGTCGACTTAAGTCCATTATGCCCTCCATGACCGCCTCCCAGCTTAAAACGCAAGGCTCCGAATGGAAGGTCGAGATCATCATGGATGACAATCACCTTATTGATCTTGTAAAAATTCTTTACTTTCAAAATACTTTTACCAGATAAATTCATATAGGTCATAGGTTTCAAATATATATTTGTCTTTGATTTAAAAGCCTCACCTTGAAAAGAGCTTTTTGAAACATCTTGAGATGTATGTCGCCTCAACAGCTCATCAATGACCATAAAGCCGATATTGTGCCGAGTAGATGCGTATTCTCTGCCAGGATTACCCAAACCAACGATTAATGTCATCTGCTCTGTTTCCTTGGAATACAAAAAGGGGAAAAGGGTGCTTAAAACACCCTTGAGGTTCAAAGCTATGATTACTTCGCTTTGATGATACTTAGAACAGATACACGTTCTGCATCAAGAAATTTTACATTAGCCGGTGCTTCAAGATCACGGATCAATACAGAATCACCAAGATCAAGAGGTGCAACATTGACATCAATGCTAGCTGGAAGATCTTCAACTTTAGCTTTAACTGCAAGACGTTTTTTAGCAACGTGCAGAAGTCCTTTGTTCTTAAGACCGATAGGATCACCCATTGGATTGACAGGAACCATATATTTTGTCTCAACACCCGGTTGTGCAACCATAAGATCTACATGTAAAAGATCACCTGTCAATGGGTGACTTTGATATGCCTGAACTACAACATTCAGCTCTTTTCCACCTACGTTAACTGGAAAAGCTACTGTATCTTTCTTTTTAACAGTACGAATATACTCATTTGCCTTAAATGCAGCATCGATATTCTCTAAGCCTTTTCCGTAGATGTTAGCAACAAGATAACCATCTCGGCGAAGTGCTTTAGCGCTCTTCTTACCAATACTCTCTCTAATAATGCCTTCTAGCATGTTGTTTCCTTTAAAAAAATGTTGCGAATTATAGTGTAACTCTTTTTAAAGTGAGATTAATTTTAAAGCCTTGCCCCTATGAAACAAAACCTTTGCAGAGCTGGGATTACTCTTTGATAGCAAAGATCTCATCTTCACCAAATGTGCGTTCTTCTTTCTCTTCTTCCTCTTCACCCTCTTTCGGTGCTGCTTTAGTCATGGTCGAAGCCAAACCTTCCATTTTAAGTTTCAAGTCACTTGCTGATGTAGCATAAGTAAATGCTTCTTCCTTGGAGATCTTTTTAGACAGGAAAAGGTCCAATATTCCCTGATCAAAGCTTTGTGATCCGTATATCTCTTTACCTTCTTCAATCGCATCTTTGATCTCGACATCCCTTGCTTCCATAATCAGCTGCTCAATACGCGGTGTTCTGACCAGGACCTCTACCGCTGCAGTACGTTTTCCATCGAGTGTAGGAATAAGACGTTGAGACACAATACCTTGAAGAACAGATGAGAGGGTCAGACGAACACGGTTTTGTTCTTCACCCGGGAACATCGAGATAATACGGTTGATCGTCTCTTTGGCATCAAGTGTGTGCAGAGTCGAGAAGACCAGGTGACCGGTATCTGCTGCATGAAGTGCGATCTCGATGGTCTCCAAATCCCTCATCTCCCCGACTAGGATAATATCGGGATCCTGACGAAGTGCTGCACGTAAGGCAGATGAAAAGTTGTGTGTATCTTGTCCGATACTACGCTGATTGACAATACACTTTCTGTCTTTATGAACAAACTCAATAGGATCTTCAATCGTCATAATGTGTTTACGTTTTTTCCAGTTGATCTCATTGATGATTGCGGCAAGTGTCGTAGATTTACCCGAACCTGTTACCCCTGTGACCAGGACCATACCACGCTCAACCTCAGTGAACTTACGAATAACCGATGGAAGCTGAAGGTCATCAATAGACAGGATCTTTACCGGAATAACCCTGAAAACCGCTGATACACCATCCATCTGAAAAAAGATATTCACACGAAAACGCGTCTTTTCATCATATGGGTAAACTAAATCCAGTTCCTTGTTTTTAACAAACTCGTTAAAACGTGTGCGCAACAACTCTTTTGAAAAGGTCAGGGCATCTTCTTTGGAAAGTATCTCACCTGAAAGGGGAATGATATCCCCGTTAATACGTGCACGTACAACCGAATTCGCTTTGATATGTAAATCCGATCCTCCGGCATCGATCATACGTTGAAGATATGCACGGATCTTTTTTAGAGTCTCAAAGGTTAACTGTTCGACATTTGCAGCCGGTGCACCTCGTCTTTCTGCTGGGGCTCTTCTCTCTGGTGTTGGTTGGGACATGATTACTCCAATTCTTTCAAGATTTCAGAAAAAGCTTCTTTAAATGCATCCAAACCATCTGATTTCAATTCATTCAAGGCCGCATCAAGATCGATTCCTGCCTGTGACAAGCTACCAAAGTGTACATTTACCTCCTCTTCATTGAGAGGAAGTTTTTCACTTCTGTTCCCATTGGCAACAAAGGCATGAATAGTATCTATTGGTGCGGTATTGATCGTATTTGTTCCGATCAGTTCATCCACATAATATGATGGGATATAGTCATCCCCCTTAACGCCTGTGCTGGCGAATAAGACACGACATCGAGGTACATTCATCGTTGAGATGACATTGTATATATGTGCAGCATTATAGATGCCCAGTTTACCCGGAGCAAGCCCAGCTTGTTTCATCTTTGCGTCGAGTAATCTGTCAACCCGACTGACAAAGACGGATATGACAGTGAATGTACGGGTTTGTGATCTTTCTGCACCTTTGGCAAAAGCTCGCGCACACGAAATCGCATCCGAAAGAGAAAAAATCAAGGTCGCATTCACATGAATACCTTGTGCACTCAACTCTTCCATCGCTTTAAAGCCTGCTTCTGTCGCAGGTACTTTTATCATGACATTTTCTCTTCCGATGGCCGCATATAGACGTTCACCTTCGGCAATCGTCCCTTCCGCATCATCACATAGATTGGGATCAACTTCTATACTGACAAAACCATCATCCCCTGCATCATACAAAGGTTTGAGTATGTCTGCTGCCTTTTGTATATCTGCAATCGCCAGAGCTTCATATTTCTCTTTTGCACTACCGGTTAAGGTGGAAAGTTGTTTCTTATATGCTGGTGAGGTCAAAATGGCACTCTTAAAAATTGCAGGATTACTTGTCGCACCGTTAATTATCTTTTTGCTTATAAGCTCTTTGAACTCACCATCAAGGTAGTCCCTTTCAATAAAATCCGCCCAAAGCGAAAAGTTCAGATCTTCAATGTACATATAGTGCCTTCGTTATTATTGTCTCCATTATAGCCCAAAAAAATTTAAAAATATTTGATTGGTCATCAAAAGAAATAATCGAATCTCAGTTTGAGGGTATCCCAATCCTCTCCATACTTTTCAATATAGTCATAGGAGAGAGCAAATGCTGTATTCTGCGAACTTCTATAGTGCTGGGAGATAGAAAAAAGAAGTTG
>JBFEWG010000030.1:0-18064 GCA_041546465.1 Sulfurimonadaceae bacterium | reverse complement strand
TTTTGTTGTAAATTGTATTAAAAACTGTTATAATCATCCCGATGAAAGATGAGGCTAGAGTTCATCTTTGGGTATGTTACGAGTAAAATCTGCTAAACCGAAAGACTCCACCGATTTTGATTCCACTTTTAAAGTGTATTTTTTAAACAAGGATTCTCATGGCAGAATTACAAAACGGAACTGTAAAATGGTTCAATGATGAAAAAGGTTACGGATTTATCCAACAAGACAATGGTGGAGCTGATGTATTCGTACACTTCCGTCAAGTAAACAGTACAGGTCCTGGTCGTGTTACTTTGGCTGACGGTCAAAAAGTAACATTTGAGATCGGTGAAGGTCAAAAAGGCCCTCAAGCAGAAAACGTAACAGCTCTATAAGTTACCCTCTTCTTACAGGTTTTTTAGCCTGTAAGATCCTCAGCGACAATTCCTATACACTTCTTTTTAATAAGCACATTCAATTTTAACCATTCAATCTAATCACAAGTGAAACTCCTGTACAATTCGACAATTTATGACAGAGAAGGATATGATTGAAAAAAGTATTCAAACTTACCCAACCCAACAAACATCCCGAGCGTGTTCTTGATGCTATCAAGTATGATATCCGCAGATACCTCAAACGTGAACGTAAAAAAGCACTGCCCGGAAACTCTGCATTTTGGGAATTTGAATGCAAATTCGGAAAAACATCTTCTGCGGCTCAAGGTATCAATACTTCCGAGATCATTTCTGCAATAGAGAAGGCAAAAACAGAAGGTTGGGATGAGTTCTACATCGAAATACTCGCCAAACCCTCGACGAAACAAAAGAAAAAAACAGACGATGACAACAGTCAATAACAGGGGCTTAACACTCTGCCAATCTGCCAAGATCTGATGTAAAAAAGATCAATGCTTCTGCCTTAAGATTTTTTTCGCTAGACTATAAATAAAAAAGGTGGGTCGTTTGTTTCACTCAATCCTGCAGAAGAAGCTTGGTCTTTCAACTGACGATAAAGCATACCGTCAAGCCTTCCTAGTACTCTCCACCCTTTCCCTGTTGGTGTTTGTCCTCCTTTTTTATATCATCTACAATCTATTTGTTACGCAACTTTACCTGATCATAGCATTAGAGCTTATCAGCCTGTTCTTTGCCGGTTTAACCTGGTATATCCTGCTTAAAAAAGGCAATATCTCTCTTGCCTCGACGATTTTGATTTTGACGATATTTTTTCTCACACTGCTTTTTATTTACGATCAGAAACATCATGATTACGCCCTCGCCCAAGCAGTCATGCTGCCGATACTAAGCATTTATCTTAAGGGGCTTAGAGCAGGAACCTTCTACAGCGTCGTCTACATCGCAGCTGTCTTGACCATAGCCTTTTTTGGAATTGATAACTGGGAACCGGTTCCTTTTACGACCACCTCTTTTACAAACCTTGGCTTTACCTATCTCGTT
The DNA here is from genome assembly GCA_041546465.1 of Sulfurimonadaceae bacterium. Taxonomy (GTDB): domain Bacteria; phylum Campylobacterota; class Campylobacteria; order Campylobacterales; family Sulfurimonadaceae. The sequence continues at coordinate 16,622 of JBFEWG010000030.1, read as the reverse complement.
GTGATCCTGCTGGTTTATTATTTTGAGTTCAGCCGTGTCGAAGCTTTTCGCATTATCCATAATGCCCATGAGGAGCTGCATGAGTATAAAGACAACCTTGAACAGAAGGTTGAAGAAGCCCTAAAAGAGAAGCAGCAGCAAGAAGATATCTTGATACAGCAGTCAAAGATGGCGGTTATGGGTGAAATGATCGCCTCGATAGCCCATCAATGGAAACAACCTCTTGCAACCACCTCTGCTATTATACAAACAGCAAAAATCGACCAGGCACTCTCGAAACAACATCATCCAAAAATCGATGAGGCCTTTGACAAGATTCAGACTCAGGTCGAATTTATGGACCAGACCATCACAGACTTTTCAAGCTTTTTCAAACCGAAGAAAAATAAAGAATTTTTTTCATTGACAAATACCATTGACAATGTATTAAAGATCTTACAGCCCCAGCTCGACAAGCACCGTATCACTGTCGTGAATAATGTCACTAAAAACAACTTTATGGTTGATGGATATGGCAACGAGTTCTCGCAGGTACTCTTAAACGTCATCACCAATGCAAAAGAGGCCATTTGTAAGAACATAGAAAACAAGCTTATCCAAGAGGATGAGGGAGAAATTAAAATCGAAATCGGTTTTGAAGCCAACAATATCGGTCTTTCGATCTGCGATAACGGAGGTGGCATAAAAGAAGAGATGCTTGAAAATATCTTTGACCCTTATGTCACGACAAAAGAGAAGGAATCCGGTACCGGAATAGGACTTTATATGTCCAAAATAATCATGAATACACACATGAACGGTAATATTACAGCCTATAACACTAACGGCGGAACATGTATCTATCTGAATCTCAAAGGTGTCCAACGACTTGTCTAGTCGTTCAATCCGTCTTATCCGTGGAGGGTTCTTGATGAAAAACACATTCATTACGATCCTATTGGTCTTTTTCTTCTCTATGGCCAATGCAGACGACAGAAATTCGACACTTACTACAAGCAGTTACGAAACCTATTTGCAGCACTTCACGTATGAAGAACGCAAACACATGAAGATCAACAGTGTCGAGTTGACTGTGATGCTTGAAGAGGGAACAGCCCAGTTGATCGACATACGCTTCGAAGAGGAATTTGAAGCATGGCATATGAAAGGTGCGATCAATATCCCTCTTAACCAACTGCCTCAACGTTTAGACGAACTTGACAAACATAAACTGATCGTCACCGCCTGCCCGCACAAAGACCGTGCTATCATGGCGCGTACCTTCTTGAAACTCAAAGGCTTTCAATCGCGTTATCTCGTCGATGGTCTTATCGGACTGGCAGAATACTGGCGCGGTGACAATGCAAGAGAATTCATTGAAGAGTTAAAAAAGAGTGAAGAATAACACAGCGTCTCTCTTTCAATTATTATTCTTAAAGACCAGGTTCTTCAGTGCCCGTTCACTCTCTTTACTGGGAAAACTCTCCATGTTCTTGAGACGTCTGATGAAGTGAAAAGAAGGAGCCTCTTCCTTAAACAGATCGATGATAAACTGTGAGTCAAGATGCGGACTGTTCAAAGCCGAGAGGACTGTACACTCTTCTGATGCCAGTTCTTCAAGCCTTCGAATGATCTTCTGATAATCTTTGGTCGCTGCGAAACTGCCTCGTTGAAAACTTGGCGGATCGATGATAATAAGATCATAGGGACCGGCTTTCTTGATACGTGAAAATGACTTTAAAATATTATAGGGCATATAACGTGTCCCTCGTATTTCTACATCATTGAAACGGTGGTTGTCCCGGCCTGTTTCAAGCACTCTCTTACTCATATCGACATTGACGACACTGCTTGCACCGCCTTTATATGCAGCCACGGAAAATGCACAGGTATAGGAAAACAGGTTCAAGACACGTTTGCCCCGGGCCTCTTCTCTAATAAACTGCCGACCTATCTTCATATCAGGGAAAAAACCGCTGTTCTGGTTATTCATAAGATCCAGTTTGTAGTACAGCCCGTCTTCTACGGCATAAAGTTTTTCCGGAAGTCTGCCCAGCAGTATTTCACTCGGTGCTTTTGGCAGGTAACGTCTTTGAAGAACGACTGCTTCGTAGGATCCGGTATCAAAAAGTTTCTCAAAAAGGTTTTGCAGTGCCTGATCCAGAGCCTCATCTATCTCGGTGAAATAAGCAATGTTCAAGACCTTGTCGATAGCATCGATAGTAAGAAACTCCCACCCTTCATAGCAGCCCCCACGGCCATGGAAAAGTCGGATAAGCTCCTCTGTCTTCGTCTGTGTCTTCTCAAAAATTTCTGATTCTAGGTTTTCTAATGTATACATAAAGCGTATTGTACAAAAAAGAGCTTGTCACTTTACATATCCCGTAAAAAAGAACTGTTTAAAATTCACCTTTTACCGTTGTCAGGCCAAGAGCACTCCAATCAAGCATTCCCCCACGGTAATAATAAATCCTCTCGACTGGAAAGCCTTTTCTGACCATTGTCTTGATGGCAATGGGAGACTGCGGGCAGACCGGACCATTACAAAATGCATAGACCTTCTTGGCCTTGGAACAGTCCCATCCGTTGTCAACCTTTTCACACCCTAACTGATCCAGATGAAGTTCTATTTCCGTATAAGGAATATTGATCGCATGAGGGATGGTCTCTTCCAAGAAGAATGCTTCCGTACGCATATCAACGACCAGGGCTCCCTTATCATTCAAGGCATGCAGTATTTCAGTCTCAGTTACCGCTGTCACACCTTGAACCGGGACAAAAGGCTGAAAGAAGCCCTTGTTTTTTGCACAAGACGTCATCGTCCTTCTGATCTCTATAGCATCTTCACCGCTGCCGATGACATAACTTTTTTCATCCTGTGAGAACAGCCCCAGGTATTCATCATACGCAAAAGTAGACTCGACACATACGGTTAGCCAACATAAAAACAAAAAAGAGAGATAGCTGCTGCGGTGCATGTAACATCCTTTAAATTGATATATTATCATATCCAATTTTATTGTCTTTAAAGGCTAGCTCTTACTTCCTTGATACCGCATGATAAAGATAAACAGACTCAACGATATGATCATGATACCGACACCGGCAATAAGGTAGAAGGCATGTACCATCTGCGAATAGTCACTTAACGATATCTTGAAGACCACCATAAGCGATTCTATAGACAGGGCAATAATTATAGAGGTCAAAAAACGTGCCAAAAGACGGTTTTCCAGATTGTTCTTCCGGCTGATACTCTTATAGAAGACCTCATGTTCCAACACGGTCTTCGCCAGATCAAAGATTGCCAGTCCCAGTGTCAGTGCAATAATGGAACGGAACAATCCGGCAAGCAGTTCTCTGTTATCACCTGCAGCCAGCGACCAGACGATATAAACAGCATACATGATCAGCGTCACGGAAAATGCAGCCAACAAAAACCCGAAAAGACTGTACACATACCGGGTAAAAGCAGCAAAACGTTCATCTCCTTCTATTAAAGACAGCTCTCTCAACAGAGCGTACAACTCGAAGTCGTAAACAAGGTACTCGTCTTCAAGCTTTACCGTAACCGTGATATACGGGGTACCGCTGCGGGAATTGACATAGGAGTTGGATATGTACAGGTTATCCTCTCTAAACTGGATACGCTCGATCAGATGTGTCTTGTCGACCCCGATAAGACTGCTGTCAGCTCCCTCTTCCGAATAGAGCGGTGAAGACTGCTTGTACTTTTGATTGATTTTATAGGTAGCTTTTAATGCAGGAAAAAGAGTGAAGACAGATTTGTTCTTCATCATGTCATACTGAGAAAAGTCCATGCTTTCCATCATCGATGTAAGCGAATTCTCTATAAAAGCACGCTGTTTTTTGTATATGGCAATAGTCTCTTTCATGCGTTGCCTCGATTCAAATATTAGAGGAAAAATCTTTACCCCTTTGATATTTCAAGCAAGAAAACTATCAAACTATAACACCTCTTAGCAAAAATTCTCATGCAAAAACCGCACTAATAATAAAGTTTAAATTTTACAGAGCACCTGTTCTATTGACTATAGAAGAGAGTATTTTTCCCTGTACATTTGTGATATACTCTTGAAGAACAAAACAGCTTTTGAAGGGAATCGATGCAGGTTCAATGGGATCAGATAATCAGTTATTACCTCCTCTATTCACTGGGCGGTTTTTTGATACTTGCTGCACTGATCCATATGCTTTACAGAAGACGTACCCCTACAGCCATCATCGCCTGGCTGCTACTTCTGGTCATCGCCCCCTATCTCTTCGCACTGCTCTATTTTTTCTTTGGTGTGCGCAAACGCTGGTTTGCCAAAGAGAAGTCCCCTTTGAACATCCCGGCAAAGAAGCAGGGACTTCCTGCAGCACACGATATCGATACCCTTCTGCGAAGTAACGGTATCCCTCCATCTACCGACGATAACGATTTTGAACTCTATACAGACGGTGTCCTTGCCTACAAGGCACTGCTGGATGCAATCAAAAATGCACAACACAGTATCAGTCTCAGTACCTATCTGCTCAGGCATGATACGGTCACATCTGAACTCTTTGACCTGCTTATCGAAAAATCAAAAGCGGGTGTCAATGTCAGGATTCTCACCGATACCCTCGGATCACGCTGGATCTACATCTGGCAACTTCCACTTAGACAGCTCAGAGCTGCGGGTATAGAGGTATCATTCTTTATGCCGCCACTGACCTTCGCCTTGTTAAACCCTTTCAATTTGCGTTATCACCGAAAGATTTATCTGATAGACGACTCTATTCTTTTTAGCGGCGGTATGAACCTGGCAAAGGAGTATATGGGACCTGTTTTTATGAAAAACCGCTGGAGCGACATCCTCTATCGCTGTGAAGGTTCGATCGTCGGCTATTTTATAGAGATATTTGAAGCCGACTGGGCCTATGCCAACCAGCTTCCGGATAAAAAAGTTCTCCCTGCCAAAACAGCCCATCCGGGCAGTTCGACCTTACAGGTCATCCCTTCCGGACCTGACATACCCGAAGATGCACTGCTTGAAGCCATCATCCACGGAATACACAAAGCCTCCGAACGTATCTGGGTCGCTACACCCTATTTCATACCTGATGAGAGCATCCTTCAGGCACTTCGCATTGCCCATCACCGAAACATCGACATAAAGATAATCACGCCCAAAACCTCCGATCACCTTATTGCAGACCTTGCCCGTAGCAGCTATATTCGTGAACTCCAGGACATGGGTATAGAGATAGCCTTGTATGAGGGGCCTATGCTCCATGCCAAAGCAATCCTTTTTGATGATGATGCCGTCATGTGTGGATCAGTCAACCTGGATAACCGTAGCCTCTTATTAAACTACGAGGTCGTTACCATCGCCTACTCCAAGGAACAGATACACCAGATGGACAGGTGGATGAGAGATCTGCTGCAAAACGCCTCGCTGAAGATCGAACCCGTCGGCAAACTAAAACGCATATTTGAGAACCTGATGCGTGTATTCGCACTGCAGGTGTGAGCATGTTGGTACCGAAACACAACCCCTATCTCTATCAACACCAGGAAAAAGCGCTAAAAGAACGCTTTTCACTGCTTAGTTGGAATATCCACAAGGAGAACCTCAACCCTGACTTTCGGCACAAACTGCATGAACTGCTTCACACGCACCACAGTGACTTCCTTCTTTTTCAAGAGTATAAAATGCCCAAGCATTCCCCACGGGAGCTGCAAGGCTTCTCCTATGCCATGGGAGCCAACATACAGACTAAAGAGTACACTTACGGACTCTTGACTGCTTCCACCTGTGGTTTTCATGCCAGAAAGATAGAACTCACACATAAAAAAGAGTTTATCATCAGCACACGTAAAAGTACCCTGTTCACTTCACATCGCTTTACAAACGGCGCACCGCTTTACCTTGTCAACATGCACGGCATCAACTTTGTGCCGACAAAGCTCTTCAATGACGAACTTGAAAAGATAAGACGACTGCTTCATACTTATGAGGGTGCTATGATCGTCAGCGGTGATTTCAACAACTGGAATAGAAAACGCATGAAGATGCTAACAGCTTTTCAAGAGACACTCGGCCTTAACAGAGCCGCAGTTGAAGAGGAGCACCACATCAAACATGTCTTCTCAAAACCGATCGATCATATCTTCTATCGCGGATTGAAACTCATAAGTGCCGAGGCTATCAACACAAAGAAAATATCTGATCACAACCCTATCCATGCCGTTTTTGAACAACTGTAAGCTTTGGGGACATAAATACAGTTTGAATTAAAATATCTTCCTGTATCCATGGCAATACGGGGTAGACCCATGACGTACGTAATAATCCTGATGATAGGCATCCGCACTGTAAAACTTGCTTGAAAGCTGAAGCTTCGTTGCGACCTTGTACCCCTTGTCACTCAAAATATCAATGAGTTTCTGGGCAATCTTCTTCTCCTGCTCACTGCTATAAAACAGATAACTCTCGTAACGCTCACCCCTGTCGGGCCCCTGACCTCCGACCTGGGTAAAGTCATGTATCTCGAAGAAGAGTTTACTCAGCTCTTCATAACTTACAACAGACGGATCATATACTACCTCAACTGTCTCGATATGTCCCGTCTTGGTGTAGACGACATCTTCGTAAGTGGGGTTTTTCGTAAAACCTCCCATAAATCCGGAAGTGACAGATTCAACACCCTTCTTCTGCTCAAGATAATACTCCACACCCCAGAAACATCCACCCGCAAAATAGGCTTTTTTGAGCTTCTCTTCCTTTGCCTGGACAAGAACAGTGATAAACATCGATACTAGAAGTACTTTTAACAGGTTCTTCATGACATTCATGGCTTCTCCTTTTTTTCATAATGATAAACGATTTGTGTAGAGGGAGTGTGAAGGAGTTTAGAGTGATGCAGACCTGAAATAACCTTATGGCCTCAAATCACGATAATAAGGGTTATCGGGAATGAACTTTCCGCTCTTTACCCATTTCTTTCCGGAATACTTCACCGTGTAGACAGAACCCGTATTTGACCATAGATAGTCTCGATTGAACATGTATCGCGGGTAATAGTAAGGCAGTGAGGCTGCCAGAGGAAGCTGCCGCCATCTTGCTTTGGAAGTCGCTTCAAGAATATACTCTTTTCCCTTGTCAAAAAGAACGACCCATGCGTGTCCTCCTCTTTTGTCACCCGGAAACTGCACCTCTCCCAATGCAATCCGGGCATCATACCCCAAGCCTATCAACCAGTCAGCCAGGACAATCGAATGGTCTTCACAATCTCCAAAGGTCTGGTTTAATGAGTCTTTGGCCGTCTGCCAGACATCCGATCTACCCTTATAATGACTTTTATCAAGCAGGTAGGTAATACGTGTACGCAAGTAATCAAGAGGTTTCCACACTGAGTCTGCTGCAAAAGGTACATAGCCGTTCAGGTACCCGTTCACATAATAGAGCTCTTTTGAGACAGAAGCTGCCGTGATCGCATAGACCATATTGTTGGGAAGAAACACCCCATATCCATTGGGGTACTGCTTCTCCTTGTGTTCTCGCCTGTATATCTTTGAGACACTGCTGCTGGTCAGACTCTTGACTCTCCCCTCTTTAGGGATCAAAAAGTCATAATCCTTTTCTTCTTTCTTCGGCTTGACAGGAGTCCTGACATGCACAAGCGGCTCTTGTACAGCTGCAGGTTTTGATCCCGTATTAATATCGATAAGCGTCAAAAGAAAAAACATGACCCCCACTACGATGAGGACATTGTTAAACTTTTCTCTGATGCTCAACGAATTCCCATACCTACGATGATTGCGATAAAGAGCATGATCGATGACGCAAAGACCGCTGCAGCCATATTCCCTTTTTTTATCTCGGCTTGCAGATCGATCCCGCGTAACAAGATTTTATCAACACCCAGAAGAAGTAAAACACTCACTACCAAAGTGATCAGGGTAAAAACAAGGTTCACCCCCAAACTAAAAAACGTCGCACTAATAAACTCTGCTTCCATTGCATCTCCAAGTTTTTATTCAGATTATAACCATAATCATATTGAAAAAAATAAAAGCTGATTGTAGAATAAGATAGATGCTCCCTTGTCCACTTCTATGACTCTGACTACTTATTCCTGTATAATTAGGCCCATATAAACAAAAGGCTCCCTTTCATGTCAAACCACCCGACCCTGCTGCAACAGTTTCGCTCTTTCTGTTTTCAAAACATTATCTCTTCAGACGATGAAACCTCTTCTGTCATCAAGCCCAAGGAAATCGAAAAGGCGATTGAATATTTTTCTATCTTCGGTGGAATGGGCTGGAATGTCGACATCTCAAAAAGCCTTGATGAGTTGATCGAAGAGAAGGTCTTGAAAAACTACCGATATATCCATGGTGATATTACCAAGCTTACCCAAAGCAATAAGCTTTATCATGCTCTGCTTACGGGTATCGCGACAGGTGACCGCCGGGAACATTCTGCGTTTAAAAAAGCCAAGGTCTCACGTGCCGAAGGAGAGGATGCTATCGACTTTCTGGTAGAACATGACCTGCTGGAGAGAGAGACACCCCAGGCCAGACCTCTGGACCCTGAAGAGGTCGTCTCAGACAAACTTTTTTTCACACTCCCCTTTATGCGTTTCTGGTTTGCCTGCGTCTCGCCCTATTACAAAGGGATAAAGGAGGGCGATTTCAACGAGTTCAAAGAAGCCTTTGCCAATAGAGCACAAGACTTTTCCGACTTTATCTATGAAAAGCTTGTGATAGAACTTGTAAAAAGCAGTTTCAAAGAGGACCCTCTGCAGAAGATCGGTTCCTATTGGGACAGTCACAACAGCATAGATATCCTGGCAAAGACACGATCAGGGAAGATCATTGCAGGAAGCTGTAAGTTATCAAAATCAAAGGCAAAGAAATCAGACCTTAACCAACTCAAAGAGAGTTGCAAAAAAAGCGATCTGAATGCGGATATCTATGTACTCTTTTCCAAGAACGGTTTTTCAAACGAACTCAAAAACGAGAAAGGCGATGATCTCAAACTCTTCACACTTAAAAATCTGAGCCTGCTGACTAAAGAGCTTCTCCCCAGTGATCTGATAGAGAACCAAAACAAAAAATATTGATCACCATATCCATTTGATCATGACCTGAGGCACACTCTCGTTGATGCTCCCTCTCCATGGTGCTGCCGAAGAACGGTAGAAGTAAAGCTCTGTCCCTGCCTGAAAGTTCTTTAACCTGTCTGAAAAAGCCTTCCCTTCCAATAGGAGTCTGGGTTGGGTGATGACTTCCGTCCCAAAGTCTGTCCCGTAATAATCAAAGAAGCCTTCAAAGATTAACGGTAAGGAGAAAAACTCAAACCTGCTTTCCCATGCCATGGTCAACTGCATCGTACGGTCATTATAGTTATCTTTTCGTGTAAATAGATTCAAGTCAAAAAAAGTAAAACTCGGCAGCTCCAGTTCGACAGCAACCCCCAGGTTGATCGCACGAAAATCATCCCCCTGATTGATCTCACCGGCTAAAAATACATCTTTGATGACCCCCCATGACAGTGTCGAACCACCAAGTTGTGAAAGACTCAGCTTTGGTGCCCACTCCGCATATATCCGATATTGTTTACCCGAAGCGAAGTCCGCTGAAGTCATGTCGATAAAAAAGAAGTTTTTACCGTAATCCCATCCGCCTGCATGTTCAATGGTAATCGTCTCCATATCTCCATCTGGAACAGAATCTCCTCCAGCCAACTGATCAAAACTGTTTCCATAAAGATACTGGATATTTGTCTTGCTCCAGTTTTCTGCATACAGGACAACGCTGCATAGGAAAAACAACCCCATCATCAATTCGATTTTCTTCATGAGCTCCCTTTAAAAATAAAAACAAGTAAAATGCATATTTTAATGCTACAATAACCTATGTATAAAACAGAAGTACTCAGATTATTTTTTCTTATAATTATCAGCTTTAGTAACCTTTTTGCTGAAGAGAAGACACTGGAACGCGTCAGCGTACAGCTTAAATGGTTTTATCAATATCAATTTGCCGGCATCTTGATCGCAAAAGAGAAAGGCTTTTACGAAAAAGCCGGCCTGGATGTCGTCATTAAAGAAAGAGATCCCGCTCGTAACAATATAATGCAGGTCATTAATGGAGAATCGGAATACGGTGTAGCCGATTCAGTCATCCTTCGCTATCGAGCAGAAGGGCATCCTGTCAAGGTCATCACTGCCATCTTCCAACACAATGCAATGGTCCTTATCTCTAAAAAAGGCAGTGGTATTGTCAGTCCCTATGAGATACGAGGTAAAAAGATATCTTTTCAGGAAGGACTTGATGACAGTATCATCACCAGTATGCTTGCCTTTGCCAAATTAGAGAAGGAAGACTATATCAAAAGACCTATGGACTTTACTCATATGGACTTTGTCAACGGAAAAACCGATGTTTCCGAAGCCTATATCAGTAACGAGCCCTATTGGATGAAACAGAAATACGGAATCGATGTCAACATCATCGATCCAAAAAACTACGGTATAGACTTTTACGGAGACCTTCTTTTCACCACCGAAACCGAGATAAAAGAACATCCTCAACGTGTCCAGGCCTTTAAAAAAGCGACACTTGAAGGATGGGCATATGCTCTTTCACATCAGGATGAAGCTATCGATATCATCCTTTCCAAATACAATACCCGCGGGCTGGTAAAAGATCAGCTGAAATATGAAGCAAGTACTATCGAAAACCTGATAGGGACACGCTATATTCCCTTAGGAGAGACAAAGAGCGAACGCTTTAAAGTCCTTGCTAACTTATACCATGCACGTGGGATTTCAGAAGCCTCCCTAAACCAAGCAGTCAATGAAATTGTTTACAATCCTTCTGATCAACCAAACATCTTCCGTAAGTATTTTAATCAAATACTTTGGATCAGTCTTATACTTACCGTTTTACTTTTATTCTTTATCTTCTACAATGCACACCTCTCCCACCTTATACGTCTTCGTACAAATGAACTTGAAAAGTCAAAACATCAGGCAGAGTTGGCGGCAGAGGCCAAGGCAAACTTTTTAGCCAACATGTCACATGAGATACGCACGCCGATGAATGCAATACTCGGTTTTGTCGAACAGCTTCAAAAGGGGGAAGAGGACCTTTCGAGGAAAAAGATGTTTACAACCATCCAGGAATCCGGAGAGACCCTGTTGGCCATCATCAATGATATTTTGGACATTACCAAGATCGAAAGCGGCAAAATGCAGCTAGAAAACAGGGCATGCGATCTTGATCACTTTTTTCAATCGCTTAAAGCGTTTTTCAAAAGCAGCTGCGATGACAAAGATATACGCTTTAAGATCCGACTCGAAAATGATGTGCCTCGCTGCACTATGATAGATGAGATTCGCCTCAAGCAGGTCTTTATCAACCTTATCAGCAATGCGATCAAGTTTACCGATAGAGGTGGACATGTCAGCGTTGATGTCCTCTACAATAACGATACCGGCTTCATTGAAGTTTTTGTTGTTGACTCAGGTGTCGGCATCGCTTCTGAGAACATCAATAAGATCTTTAATATTTTCGAACAGGAAGACAGTTCGACGACACGACGTTTTGGAGGGACAGGCCTTGGCCTTGCCATCTGTAAACAGCTGATGACACTGATGGATGGTAACATCAGTGTCTCCAGCCGGCTAGGAGAAGGCAGCCGGTTTTATCTTCGATTTCCATACCGTGTCTGTACTGATGCCTTCTCACCCGATGTCCAAAAGGTACAGACGAGCCAAAGTGCTTTTAGAAAAGGAAAAGTACTCGTCGTCGAGGACAACAGGACCAACCAGATGCTTATACGTATGATTCTTGATGAATTTGGACTGGAATATGAGATCGCCGATAACGGTAAAGAAGCTGTCGACCTGTTCACAAAAAAGCAAGACTACTCTGTTATCCTGATGGACGAGAACATGCCGGTGATGAACGGTATAGAGGCCGTTAAGTATATTCGTTCTATTGAAAAAGAAAAATCCCTTGATCGGGTGCCTATTATCGCGGTAACAGCCAACGCACTTAGCAGTGACAAAGAACGGTTTATGAATGCAGGGATGGATGATTATATTTCCAAACCTTATACGGAACAGACCATCAAAGACACACTGTTAAAACATATAGGTACCGACAGGTAAATAGACCCCGCCATACATTTAATGCCCCAGGAAAGAGAATTGACCACTGAAGAACGCCGTATTATCAAAGAAAAGATCATCCGTGACTTAAACTCAGTGGCGCGTGAAATAACGGAACTTGAAATATTGACACGTCCTATCGCTCCGGAATGTGCGCTTGGTGACCTTGCCCGTTTTGAACTGATGAACGATCAGCGTATCAGTGAGAAGACTCTAGCAGAAGCCCTGCAGCGAAAAAAACGACTTGAATATGCGCTGCGAAAAGTAGACACTGCGCAATATGGGATATGTCTGGAATGTGAAGAGGAGATCTCTTTTGATAGACTGCTTATACTTCCGGAATCAACACACTGTATCGCCTGCGCATCGGACCTTGAATAAGCTTGATTACTGTTTTGATCAGGCGTTTCATTTTTTAGGCTTTTTCCAGAATCTCCCTAATCAACTCTTTGTCATAAAGCTCATTCATACCCCATACTACTGCCGTCTCAGCAGCATTTTCAGCCAGTGCGGAGATTCCCTCTCTGGGTATGCCTGCCTCTGCGAGAGTGACAGGAGAGCCTACCGTCTTAAACCAGTTTTCAAGGGCTTCGATACCGGCATCAGCACCCTCAAGTGAAAAGACCTCTCTGGCAAAACGTTCAAACTGTGGAAGGTTCTGCTGCTTGTACCATTTCATCCATGCAGGGATGACTACAGAGAGTCCTGCTCCGTGTGCAACATTGTACAGAGCGGAAAGCGAGTGCTCGATCAGATGATTAGGAAAAGAACCGCCTGATGTTCCTGCCGGCGTCAGACCGTTAAGTGCCTGAGTGGCAACCCATGCGAACTCTCCTCTGGCCTCATAGTTATCCGGGTCTTTTAATAATATCTCTGTCGTCTCCATAATGGACTTGATGATCGACTCGACGATTCTTGAATTAAAGTTAGGATGGCTTGAGGCAGTAAAGTATATCTCTATAGCATGGGCTATTGCATCCACTGCCGAGTACGCAAGATACTCTTTGCTGACCGTTGCCATCAACTCAGGGTTGATCACAGAAAGAACAGGATTGACCAATACGGACGAAAAGGAGTACTTCTGTTTCGTCTCGTCATTCATCAGTACAGAGTTTCCGTTCATCTCACTCGCAGTTGCGGCCAGGGTCATCACGGTAAAGACAGGCAGCGCTTCTTTCACCTCTGCCTTCTTGCTAAAGAAATCCCATACATCACCATCGTACATCGCGCCTGCAGCAATCGCCTTGACCGAATCGGCCACCGAACCTCCGCCAACACCCAGTACGGCTTTCAGCCCTTTCTGCTTTACGATCGAGATGCCATCATTGACCCTGCTCAGCAGCGGATTGCTGACGACCCCATCGAGTTCTTCAAAAGCTATACCATTGTCCTGAAGTGAACGGATCGTATCATCATAAAGCGTACTTTTTTTGATGCTTCCCATTCCATAGACCAACAAGACACTGTTGATACCTTCATCCTTAATATATTGACCGATATTCTTTTCTTTTCCTCTGCCAAACTCTATCTTGGTCGGGTTGTAATAGCTAAAGTCATTCATTGTCTGTCCTTATTCAAGTCTATTTAGTTTTTTGTTATATTGGTAAAGTCTTTTGGAAGTTTGACCGTGAAGACTGCACCCTCAGCACCGTTTTTACAACCAATACTCCCTTTAAGATGATTTTCTATTATCGTTTGAGTCATATACAGTCCCAAGCCCGTACCATCTTGCTCACCTTTTGTCGTAAAATACGGTTCAAAAATCCGCTCAATTATTTTATCTTCTATTCCACCGCCATTGTCACTTACTTCAAAGACAATCGTGTCATCTTTATCTCTGGTAGAGACCATTATCCATCTGTTTTTTTCAACCTTTTCGATCAAGATATCCGCTGCATTTTTTATTAGATTGATAAAGACATGTTGCAGCTCTTTTGGATAGGTAAAGAATGGCTCCTTTGAAAGATAAGAAGTACGTAAGTCTATTTCACTGTTTAACAGTAGCTTGCCTATAATTCTCAAAGCATCATCGATAGCATCTTGTGCCTCTATCTGTTTGATGACCTTGTCTTGTTTAAAAAAATCTCTAAAATCTGTAATGGTCTGAGACAGATACTCAATCTGCTCCAAAATCATATCTGATTGTTTATTGATGGATTCTTTTGAAGGCGTCCCGAGCATCTCTTGGATTTTAAGGTTACTCGACACGGCTGCTATACTAGTAAGCGGTTGCTTCCATTGATGGGCTATCATAGATATCATCTCTCCCATCGCTGCCTGTCTGGCTTGGATACGTAAAAGCTTTTCTTGTTCTATCAACGCTTTTTTAGTCTCATCCAGCTTAAGTCTCGTCTCATGTGGGGAATCTATTCTTATAAAGACGATTGTTCTGAATTTATGGTTGATCGTATGCTCTAATTGCGTAGTAACCTTGAACCATCGGTATACACCGTCTTTACAATACACTTTTGCTGTAAAACCCGGTAGGCAGGACTCTTCGTCTTTTGCTTTTTGCACCGCATTAAACCACTCAGTCATCACATACTCTTGATAGCTGGCTTCCGGGTAAGCCTTTGTAAACCAAGTTCTATCATCAGGTATATCTTCTGTCGTGTATCCTATTGTTTTTAAAAAACTTTTATTCGTGTAAATGATCTTGTCATATGGTTTTCCCTCGTCATCATAAGCAAGTTCGTTCAGCGTCACGGGGTTAGGTAAAGTATCGAGAAGATCAAAAAGTTGTGGTATGTTTCCTGTATTCATATATCATAAGGCCAATTGTATGTTTTCTAGTCTGTCATTATAGCTAATGAACATTACATATTTATCTCTTCTTTTTTCGGGATAGAGTCTGCAGCACCCCTTCGTGTCACACAGATAGCTGAAGCACGGACACCCATTTCCAAGCACTTTTCTATCTCCTCTCCGTTGATCAGGCTTGCTAAAAAATACCCGATAAAAGTATCCCCGGCCCCTGTTGTGTCTACGACATCGACATCCAGGGATTTTTTACTAAGAAGGTGCTCCGAATCCGCATAAATAACGCCCTCTTTTCCCAAGGTCAGAACGATCTTACTCATAGGATAGCGTGTCTGCATAGATGCTATTATCTTTTTTGGCTCCTTCTCTGCCGTCAGCATCTCTCCCTCGACTACATTGATAATAAAAGTATCAACACTATCAAGAGGATATCGCTTGACAGCCTCTGTCACGGGAGCCGGGTTGAAGATGACGCGGACTCCTCTCTTCTTGGCTTCGATCAATATCTTATCAACACCGTTTATCTCGTTTTGTAAAAGAAGACAATCACCGACCTCACAACTGTCTAGGACACTCTGTATATCATCATCGACAATACTCTCGTTGGCACCTCCATGGATGATAATGGCATTTTCACCATCTTTGTTGACCTGGATGATAGCGTGCCCGGTCGGTGCTTCCGCCGTTTCTATCAAGTCAGTATCGACGCCGATTCTTTCTAGCTTATGTTTCAACCATACCCCGTCCTTACCTATCTTTCCCGCATGAACCACTTGAATACCGGCATGGGCTAAGGCGATGGACTGATTGGCACCCTTTCCTCCTGAGAAGACTTTGTAATCATCACTGCGCAATGTCTCACCCGGACGGACAAAATGTTCCACACGATAGACATGGTCAATATTAATAGACCCGAAATTAACGACTTTCATCAATTGACTCCTGTTTGTATACGATTATTATACTGTAGTCAATGCTTTCATTTTATATTTGAATAAGCAAGAATGAACTATTATAGTTTAAGATACATACACGGAGGTGTGAGATGATTGATGCAAAAAAATTAAAAAAATATGTAAAAAAACAGATCAAGTCCCTACTCAAAAAAGAGTTGAAACAACAGATCAAGAAAGATTTGAAGTCCTACAAAAAAAAAGAAAAAGCAGAAAAAAAGATCTCCTCGAAGAAATAAAGCTTGTGAGTAAGCTCTATAAACTCCATACGGGTTTATAGGCTTTTTCTTTCCTAACCCTAATCCAAATTTTTTATACTTTTGAGTTAATCTCGATGACTTGATCGTGGTCTGGGTTTTCTATTGCTTTGCTTGTTCGCACCTTCGCTTCGTTTATCTTGTCCATTACTTCTACTTGCATTTGAGTTGCCACGATGCGACGTGTGCTTACGTGAATTCCCTCTACTGCTGTTTCGTCTTCCGCGACCGCCATTTTGGATCGGTTCAGCCTTGATAGTAGGATCAGGCGTAAATCCTTTGATCTGGACTTTAGGTATCTTGTTCTTCGTAAGTGACTCGATATTTCGAAGATACTCATGTTCATCAACACAGACAAGTGAAACAGCCTGACCTGTATTACCAGCACGTCCTGTTCGTCCGATGCGATGGACATAGTCCTCCGAAATATTAGGAAGTTCATAGTTGACGACCTGGGAGAGTTGGTCAATATCAATGCCCCGTGCTGCAATATCTGTTG
>JBFEWG010000096.1:0-7962 GCA_041546465.1 Sulfurimonadaceae bacterium | reverse complement strand
GTCCGATGATCGATCCTTGCTTCAAGCGTTTGCCTTTTTTGACAGTCGGTGCGATCTTGTCCAAGTGGGCATAGATGGTATGCATTCCATTGTCATGTTCAATAATGACGATGTTATTGAGCATACTTGTTTCTTTGGCCAGGATTACCTTTCCATTGAGTACATTTTTGACTTTGGCATTGGAAGTCTTTGGTTTCAAAGAGATAGACTCATTGAAGATTTTGATATGATAAATCGGGTCTTCATACGGTCCGAACTCTTTGACGACAGTGAAGCTGTCAAGCGGTGAGATAGTCTTCTTCCCACGGTATTTCTTTGTCTTGACAGAGTGGTAGGCATCTGTCTTGGATTTTACCTTAGGCAATGCTTTTGTCGGTTTCGCTCTTGAGTTTCGTTCCTTTTCAAGCTGTGCCAAACGTGCTTTCTCTTTTTCACGTGCAATACGTTTTGCCTTTTCATCTTCTTTGATAATATTGAGCTTGGTCAGTTCGTTTTTCAAACTGTTTTGCTGTTTAAGAAGCTTTTTAACAGAGGCCCGATAGTTCTTTTTCTGCTCTTTGAGTTTGGCCAGTTCCTGCTTTTTCTTCTTAGTGACAGCCAAGACCTCTTTATGTTTTGAGTCGATGATTTCAATTGATTTTTTCAGTGAGTCGATTTTTCCCTGAATCCCTGCCATCCTTTTGGAGTTGGATGAAAAATTGTTCTGCAGGACAGAGATGTTCTCCTGGGTTATCTTATTAAGTGATTCAAAGACTTCTTCCGTGATTAGGGCATCGGCATGTTTGGCTTTCTCATCATCAAGAATAAGAGAGAGCGATACATTTTTAGCCAACATAAATGCGAGGTCCTGACGCAGTTTCTCCTGTGTCTTTTGCAGATTGCTTTGTGACTGTTCAAGCAGTTTTAGCTCTTGAAGGTTTTCCTGGTATTTCTGCTCTTTCAGACTCAACTCAAGCTGAAGCTCCTGGATCTTCTTCTGGTCTCGCAGAATAGTCCGTTCCTGTTTGATGATCTTCTTTGCTGTTGAAGCAAGGTTCTTGTGGACTTTGGAATAGGTCTTGTCAAACTTCTTAAGCTTTTTGCTAGTGTATTTTATTTTTGAGTCAATGCTTGCCTTGGCATAGATGCTTGGGCTTAAAATCAAAACAAAGAGCAGAAGAAAACGCATTAGACCTCTTCTTTATGGTTGATGATCAACAGTAGCGACAAGACGACAGAGAGTGTCAGTGCAATGGAATAATGTAAAAAACTGTCTTTGGCATAGTTGAAGATGTCGACATGGATGTTCATGTCCTGAAAATAGTGCTCAACCCAGGCACCGTTCTCTATAAAGGCGAAGACAGCCAGTATCAAGGAAGCCGAGATGATAGCGTCGATGATTGCCAGCCGAAAGAGTACGGCAGAACGCAGCATGATAGGCGCACCGAAAAGGGCCATGATGTTCATACGTTCGGCATGTTGGAACTGCCAGATACGCATCTCTTTGGCGATAAGAAGTAGAGTGACGACAAAGATGGCAATAGCAAATACCTGCGTAATCCCCTTGTAGAGTAAAAGCAGTTTATAGATCTGGTCATGTGTCTGAGAAAAACTCTCTACTCGTTTGATCTCTTTCATATTGTTAAGCTGGGCACTTAGGATATCCACTTCTTCGGGTTCAGGATAATGTTCCAGTGAGAGCTTGTAAAACTTTGGAAGCGAAGTACGTAAGAGCCCTAGGCTTGTCTTGTCCATATCTTTTTCAAGTCGTTTGATCACTTTATCCGGACTGATCTGTTCAAGTGAACGTACCAGTGAAAAGCGTGATTTGATTGAAGCCTCTTCAAGAGTGGAGTTGGCGATGACGACAATTGCATAGTTGGCACGAAGCGATTCCTCATAGGAATTGATGGAACGCTCAAGTATTTGGTAGACCTGAACAGTGAATAAGATAGTAAAGAGTGCTGCAATCAGCGAAAAATGATTCTTAAGAGACTTCATATATACTTCCATATTCAATGTGCAAATGTTTATAATCGATCTTCATCGTCTCGGGAATATGGTGAGTAACGACTACAACAGTTGTTTTCAATTGGGTACATGCACCTTCCAATAGATTCCAGATGACCTGAGATGAATAATCATCCAGGTTACCTGTAGGTTCATCGGCGAGGATGATGATCGGGTTGTGTGCCAGGGCTCTGGCCATCGCAACACGTTGTTGCTCCCCACCGCTGAGTTCTAAAGGGTATTTTCCCAGTTGATGATTAAGTTTGACATGTGTCAGCAATTTTTGTACCTGAATTTCACTGACATCTTTGGCATATCCGGATATGATTAGCGGAAGCATGACATTCTTTTCAATGGTCCACTCTTTGATAAGTTTGTAGTCCTGAAAAACAATACCGACGTGCCGACGTAAAAAGTTGAGTTTTTTGTTACTGATATTGCTCATCTGGACGCCACCGACAGAGAGCTCTCCCTGCTTAGGCTCCAGCGCACCGTAAAGTGATTTTAAAAGGGTGGACTTTCCACTACCACTTGCCCCGGTAATAAAGACAAAGTCTCCCGAGTTGATATCAAAACTACTTTGGTTGATAATGGTCTCATTATTATTGTATGAGAGAGTAAGGTCTTTGGCGATGATCACTTTATCCATATATTAGCTCTTTCAGTTTGAGATGGGATGTATAGTTTGTACGTGAGGCGATAGGTTCAGCCGGAAAGTACCGGGCTTCATTTTCTTTGATAATGACAAAAAGGTGTTCCGGTTTGTCGAAAGAGCCCATTGAGAGTCTGATCAGGTGCCCGGAATCTTTGATAGCATAGAGACGTTCAAAGTGGATAAAACCGTCTTCAAAACGTTGGGTCGTACCATTTAGGTTTTCAAGGTCAGTTGTACATTTTCCGCCAAGCGAGAAGTCATAGTCATTCTCCAGTGCCTCTGAGAGCTCATGGTTTTTCAGAGTGATGTCATAGATGTTTTTCTCCATCTTACGCCACCGGGTTTCATATTTACTGACAATACCGATATTTTGGTTCTTGCGCACCTGAAAGTCGCTTTGGTTAAGTTCCAAAAAGGTCTTGAGCGAATAAGCAAAGTAGTTCTCACTGTCTGTTCTAAGCTCGAGTGTCCCGTCTTTCTTGAGGCAGCGGATCGATTCGGAGATAAAGGCCTGTGAGATAACACGGCGGTGTGGTTTCTTATCCCAAGGAACAGGGAAGTGCACAAAGATTCGGCCGACGATATTTGAAGGTACGAACTCCAGAAAGAGACGTGCATCAAAGTCGAGAAGCAGGACATTGTCAAGCTTTTGAATGGCGATCTGTTTGAGTACCTGCTCAATCGAAGCCTTGTGTATTTCGATACCGATGTGTAGGACATTAGGGTTCTCTTTCGCCTGGTGCAGCAGATGAACACCGCTTCCAAAACCGACTTCAACCCATATCTCGTCGGCCTGTGGGAAAGAGTCTGCGAAAAATGTGATCGGTTTGAGTGCTGACTCTTTTTCTCGGTGGTGGTGCTCTTTTTGTGCAAGGTTAGAAAAAAGCACTTCCAAACCGGCTTTGTCTGCATAGGCCTGTATAGCGTTTTTGATATGAAAGTTTGGCGAGACCCGGGTTACTTTGTCGCTTTTTAATAGCCAGTTCTCTTCACCTTTTTTTACCTGAAGCAAGAAGGTCTTGTCTTCACTGTTGGCACAGATGAGTTTTTCGTCAGGATAACGAACATTGCTGGCAATGAAGTCAAAATGGATCCCGTTGTTCTCGAAGGGGAAGCCGACTTCTTTAAAATCTTTGATTTGAATATGAGGCATCTACAGCTCAGTCCTATTGATCAGGCGTTGAGAACAAGACGTCAACGGCTTCACTTGGTTCAGAGTTAATATTGTTGATGTCAACAGACATGATCTGAAACTGATATTTGATGTCAGGCAGAAGGTCTTTAGCGGTGAAACTGGTGCCTTTTATCCCAGTGATCTCCTGAGTCGTTGTGTTTAACCAACCCTCATGCGTAGTCTTGATAAGAGTATAGTTCTGTGTACGAGGATCATTGTTTTTCCAGCGTAAGACAGCAGTATTGTTTTTTACGATTGCATCGATAAAACTTGGAGTATGAGGCTTTGCAAGGGTACTTCCATGGACCGGATTGGATTGCATCGGGCTTTCTAAACCGTCTTTGTCGACAGCAGTGACCTTATAGTAATAATTCTGGCCATCTTCGTTTATCTCATCGACAAAGTTGGTCTCGTTGAGTTTGACATAGTAGTCATAACTTCCGTCACCCGAGGTCGAACGGTAGATATTATAGAAGTCAAGGTCTTTCTCTGTATTGGCACTCCAGCTGAGCAGGATCTTTCTTGGCTCTTTTGTCGTCGCGAAAAGGTCTCGTACGGGTTTAGGCAGAGGCTTGGTATTGACCTTGACAATATTACTAGGAGTTGATTCTACTCCTTCGTAGGTGACTGCACGAAGACGATACTTATAGACACGGTTGTCATCAAGGTCTCTGTCAATATATTCAGCTTCTAAACGGTTTTCGATTGTAGCGATCTGTTCCCATTCGGCTTTTTCAAGTATCTGTCTTTCAAGGATGTACTCTTTGACTGAAGGGTTGTCGTGCGGGCGCCAGATAAGCTTGGCCATACGAGGCAGATTGCCGATTGAGTCAAAAAAGCTTACTGAGTCCAGGACAGGTTTGGTCGTGACCCTGAATGTCTTGGAAGCATCAGACTCCTGCATCTTGGCATTAAAGCTTGAAAACCTGTAGGCATAGGTCGTATTAGGTTTGAGGCCATTGTCGGTGAAGTGTGAGACATAACGTCCGTCTATCGTCTGGATGCGATGAAGTTTTTCTTCGTCGACTCCAGGGCTGTTTCGATAGACATAGTACCCTTTCACACGGCTGTCTTTTAAAGGTTTCCATTCAAAGGCAATACCGGTCATAGATTCGATGTGACCATTGATGGTCATCTTTGGCAGTGTCGGGTCTACTACGGGTTCTTCAGGGGCATTAGGTTGTTTTGCACAGGCACTAAAGAGGATTAAAGTGGCGCTCAAAGTCGGTAGGATGTATTGCTTCATTAATAAACTCCATATCAAAGTTATCTTCTAAATAGTTTTGCATACTTTCATGAACAGGTGCGACAAACTCCATTTTTTCCTTGCTTGTCGGGTGCACGAAGTATAAGATATATGCATGTAAAAAAATCTCGTTGATTTTATCTTCTTTGCTCTTAAACCCGTATAAATGGTCTCCGAGGATCCCTCGTCCCAGGCTTTCGAGGTGGACACGGATCTGATGGGTCCTGCCGCTGTAAAGTTTGCAGGCGATCAATTCGTTTTTCTCGTCTTTTGAGGGGTAGAGTTTTACAAATTCTGTCTTTGAAGCCTTGGCCCCTTCGACTACGGCCATCTTGAGACGATTCGTCGAACTTCTACCGATCGGTTTGTCGACAATCACATTGTCTTTAAGGGGGATATTGATGATAGCAAGGTAATAGCGTCCCATAGTACGGTCTTGAAGCTGTTTTGAAAGGGCTTCATGGGTCTCATTGTTCTTTGCGACGACCATTACTCCGGTTGTACCTTTGTCAAGGCGGTGGACGATGCCGTGACGTTCTTCACCACTTATGGTTGAGAGACGGATTCCCTTATGTTTCAGCCAGTCGACAAGGGTGGCTTCTTTGACAGACGGGGCAGGGTGTACGGTCAGTCCTTTAGGTTTGTTGATGACAAGGATATCATCATCTTCAAAAAGAATCGGCACATCAAAGTCGATATCCAGTGGTTCAGTGACGGTGGCAGGGGGAAAGTCAATATGTATGTTCTGTTCAGGCTTTAGCTTCTGGCCAGGCTTGGTGACGACTTTTTTGTCGACTGTTACATGTCCATCTTTGATTAAGGAGAGTACCTGGTTACGGGTGCTTTTCAAGACGTCACTTAAGAACTTGTCAAGCCGTTCAGATGTTTGGCAGATATAATCGGTAATCTTTTCCATAGAGAGCCTTGGGATATTAAAGTTTATTGTTGAAAATATTTTTTGCGTGATTAAGCGGCCAAAATTAGTGATATAATTCTCACTATGTTTAAAAAAATAGATCGCCGAATTATAGCACATTTTGATTATATCCTTATCGCTCTTATCACGCCACTTGTGCTTATTTCAGGTATGCTGATCGCCGAAATACACCCCGTTCTTGCACAAAAGCACACGGTATATGTACTGGTCGGTATCGCAGTCTTTATCTTTTTCTTTCTTTTTCCTATTCGGCGTTTTTCATGGCTTATTCCTTTTGTTTATTGGCTGAATATTATCTTACTGGTAGCGGTAGAATTCTTTGGGCATTCACGCCTGGGTGCGAAACGTTGGCTCGAACTTCCTTTCATCAATTTTACGCTCCAGCCTTCAGAATTGGTCAAACCGGCATTTATTCTGATGTTGGCTTATCTTATCAGTAAGAACCCTCCGCCTCACGGGGGTTATCGACTGTATGACTTTTTAAAGTTGAGTTTTTTTATTCTGCTGCCATTCTTGCTGATTGCAAAAGAGCCGGACCTTGGCACGGCCATGGTCTTGATGCTTCTGGGGTTTGGCGTGTTATTTATCATCGGTGTCCATTGGAAGATCTGGGCAAGCCTGGCGGTCGGACTTCTGATCTCAGCTCCGTTACTGTACGGACAGCTTCATGATTATCAGAAGAAACGTATTCATGATTTCCTGAGTGAAAAGCCTTCGTATCACGTACAACAATCGATCATTGCTATTGGTTCAGGCGGGGTTACGGGAAACAGTGTTGAAGAGTCGACGCAGACACAGATGAAGTTTCTTCCGATTGCTTCGAGTGATTTTATCTTCGCCTATGTGGTGGAACGCTTTGGTTTTATCGGTGGGTTTATACTGGTACTGGTCTATGCGACACTGATCTTGCACCTGTTCTCCATTAGCGCCTTCAACAGTGATTATTACATCAAGGTGGTGAGTCTCTCAATCGCCTTTTTGTTTTTTATCTATATGAGTGTCAATATCGCGATGACGATCGGTTTTGCACCTGTTGTAGGTGTTCCTCTTCCGATGTTCTCTTATGGGGGCAGCAGTTTTGTCAACTTTATGATTATCATCGCTATTTTACAAAACCTGCTTGCGTTTAGATTTACCTTTTTCTATAACTCCGACAGGCGTTTGATCGATCCGTTGGCAAGTTAAGAAGGGTGTTTTTTGAGGCTATTGGTTTTCTTGAAAAAATATAACTGAATTTAGATAGCTATAAGTAATAACACCTTATACTTTCGACCTTCAATGGGTCTTTAGCTCAGTTGGTTAGAGCCCCCCGCTCATAACGGGGTGGTCGCGCGTTCGAGTCGCGCAGGACCCACCACCTTGAAACTCCCAAAACATCGATACTTAAAGCGAATTATAAAATTATAAATTCACTGTTTTTTTCTCATTTTTTCGCTGGGGGATACTTGGGTTATCACGTCATCCTACTTTTTATACCTTTAAAAACACCATATACACTTGTTCTCAAACTACCTTGCATCCAATGAATGATCCTCAAGCCATTCATTGATTTTTTCTCTGTCATAATAGACAAAACCACCGACTTTTGAAAATCAGATTTAATATGTAATGAGATTAAATGTGATAAAATCAGTTTATTGTGATATTTTTTTTCAACAAGTGTCCGTGATGGATCTTGTATTAATTTTAGGGCTTAACAGGACCCCTGAAATAGCTCATTAATCTAGTATGATAGGATTAGCTTTATCCTAGAAAATAGAGTTTACATAAAATATTTTGGAGATATGATATGAAGCACTTGTTTTCCCGTCGGTCTGGGGGCGTGATAAACCCTTTGATTTTCTTTGTCTTGGAACTGATAGCTTGTGCCTTGATAGTTTATATGGTAATGCAATTTGATATGCCGATGCTGAATTTTTTAACTATACTTGCTGCAATCGGATTTCTTGTAACAAGTTCGG
>JBFEWG010000089.1:0-8507 GCA_041546465.1 Sulfurimonadaceae bacterium | reverse complement strand
CATCCGTTGGTATATTTCAGGGCATGCTCCATGGTCAAACGGTTATGAGTCGATGATCTATATCGCCTGGGCGACCGTTCTTGCCGGATTTATCTTTTCACGGAATTCGGCGATTACACTGGCTGCGACGGGTGTGCTTTCAGGTCTTATCCTGTTTGTAGCACATCTGAACTGGCTCGATCCGCAGGTGACCAATCTTGTGCCTGTTCTGCAGTCATACTGGCTATCCATTCATGTTTCGATGATCACGGCGAGTTATGGTTTCCTTGCTTTGGGTGCTTTGCTGGGATTTATCGCCCTGATTCTCTTTGCACTTAGAAGCAAGAAGAACGAAGGACGTATCAATCTCTCCATTCTTGAGTTGAATGCAATCAATGAGATGAGTCTGATCGTCGGTCTTGTACTGCTTACGGTCGGTAACTTCCTAGGCGGTGTCTGGGCAAATGAGTCATGGGGACGTTACTGGGGCTGGGATCCGAAAGAGACCTGGGCATTGGTAAGTATCCTGTTATATGCTGTCGTTATCCATTTGAGATTTATCAAGGCAGTCTATACACCGTTTATCTTCGCTGTCATATCGCTTCTGGTCTTTTCATCGATCGTGATGACCTACTTTGGAGTCAACTACTATCTTGCCGGAATGCACTCCTATGCCAAAGGTGACCCGGTCCCGGTACCTGACTTTGTGCCATGGACCTATGCGACGATCTTCCTTTTGATCGCAATCGCTTCACGTAACCGTAAAATCGAAAAAGCTTAAAGAAACAGCCTTTTAGGGCTGTTTTCAATATGGAATAGAATTTGTTTGTCCTTTTGTAAATTCACGTGTGAAGAAGGATAGTTTATGGACAATGAATTAGACCATATATATACCAATATCTCGGCAATGATCATAAAGGGTATGGAATCTACCTGGTCTGAAGCTGTTTTGGAAGTCGAACTGCACGCTTTGGCAATCAAGCTTTCCGGAGGCTATATTCATGGCCTTGGCACGGAGCCCATCTCCTTCAAGTTTTCAAAAGACAACAAGAAAACACTTATTGCTTTACTACTGGAACTACACCTTCAAACAAGCCAGGATGAGAAGAACCGTTGGAATACAATGAGTTATCATCTGCATACGGACGGACGATACAAAGTCGATTTTGTATGGGATCAGGAGCTCGCTGATGATATTGAAAAGGTACGTGCAGCAAGTTAAGCTATATAAGAAGTAAAAGACTCTTTTTACTTTCTGTGTAACGATTCTTTTACAAGAAGACTTTATACTTCCATCATAATTTTTTAGTTATGGAGTATAAATGAAAACGATGTATAAATCCTTATTGGTAGGTATAAGCCTATTGACTGCCTCTGCATCAGTATGTGCAGGTTCTGATGAGTTTAAACTGTTCCCTGTTTTTACCGATGAGAATTGGAAAGCAAAGATGGAAGTAGCCGCGGTAGCGGGCCAAATCGACTTTGACCGCAAAGGTGTCAAAAGCGGACCGCTATATGGTGTTGAACTCTCTTTTGAATGTCCGGTATTTACTATCCCCGGTGAAAATACGATAAGACAGCAACTTGAGCTAAGTCAGTATGATAAGAATGGTTTACGTGTTACTTTGATCGAGATGAACCCATATTATCATATAGATCTAACAAACGATTTAGTATGGGGTTTTGGACCTGGTATTGGAGCTATGCATGCTGATCCTGATGGTAGCAAAGACCAATGGATGTTCACGGTCCAAGTAGGAACAGGTGTCAAATATTATATCAATGACTTTTTTCTTGGAGCTGACCTTCGTTATCAATGGACAGCTGAAAAAGAGTTGGGCTCGGGAAACAAACAAGACCTCGACAATATGCGCTACCTTTTGAAGGCAGGTTATCGTTTCTAATGTTGATGAGTGCAACTACGGCACTCATCTGAAGCTTTGGTGGCGTTAGGCGAAACCTTTTCTCTGCATGACACTGATGACAAGCGGTAGGACATCATGACTCTTTGTTTTACTGATAAAATCATCTGCCCCTAAAGACTCTGCTTCACGTTTGTTATTCTCCCCCGTCATAGACGAGTTTACGATAATAGGGACATTATTGGTCTGAGGGTCTTCTTTGAGCAGTCGCATTACTGTAAAACCTGACATTTCAGGCATCTCTATATCTGTGATAACGGCAGGGATGATCGTTTTGTCCGGCATCTGGCTGATATAATCCATGAGCAGCCTTCCATTATTAAAAATACGGTAATTGATATGAGATCTTTCAAAGATCTGTCGAAGGTGTTTTTGTGCTACTTTTGAGTCTTCTGCAATCAGTATCTCACCATCACGAAGCTTTTGAGGGATATTAAGATCTTGGATGTTCCCGGGTGCTTCATCGATATCGACCATGGCCGACGGGATAACATCAGCAAGAAGCTGTTCAAAATCCAGGACCATACATATACTGCCGTCTTCAAGTCGGGTGTCATTGACGACTTTTGAGTGGTTTTGCATGTTATAACTATCAGGTGCGTGCATGTCTTCCCAGTTCTTTTTGATAACACGATAAGCTTCCATGATACGCAGGCCGATGATGACACCGTTGAAGTCACAGATCAACAGACGGGATGACTTGATTTCAGCAGGCTTGATCTCCTGGTCCAGCCATCGCGGCAGGTTCAAGATGGGTATCTGTACACCACGTAGAACAATACTGCCTTCGAGCAGAGGGTGTGCTGCGGGTATCTGGGTGAGAAAATGGTTTTTGGCTTCGACGACTTCACGTGTCTTGAACACATTGATCGCATAAAAGGGTGAGTCTTCATCCGAAGATGCTTTAAATACAAGTAGCTGTACTTCATTGTTTCGTGCAAGCTGAGTTGCAGCATCAACGTGGTCCATAATTGACATATTTTTCCCCAAGATATTTATTTCGATATAGCCCTGATTATAACATAGTTTTTTCCAAAGCCTCCTTCTAAAGTTTGAGTTCTATCTTCTTTAGGTATAATCTCTTTTATGAAAAAGATACTATTATTTATACTCGTTTCTACGGTGTTGTCAGCTTCAGAGTACTACTCCAAAGCTGAACCGTACCGGTTCTATATTTTACAGGCAAATGTGCCAGGTCTGGTGATTGTCGCAGATGAAGATCTTGAGGGTAAAAGACTCCCTGGTGAAAATTTTATTATCATCGATGATGAGTTGGACATAAAAGAGCTGGGCCTGTTAAAGCAGAAAAAAAAGAATCTTGAGAACAGTCTGGAACTGAACAAGAAGATGTCGAAAAACCTTTCTGCAATGATAAAAAGAAAAAATGAAAATTATGAACGGATCAAGGACCTGCCAATCAAGTCCAGTGTTGAAAAAGACAAAGAGTTCTTTGATCTTGCAACGACACAAAATCAGCAGTTGTCGACTTTGGAGAA
Organism: Sulfurimonadaceae bacterium; assembly: GCA_041546465.1. GTDB lineage: Bacteria > Campylobacterota > Campylobacteria > Campylobacterales > Sulfurimonadaceae. The sequence continues at coordinate 5,110 of JBFEWG010000089.1, read as the reverse complement.
GATTGAGACGATCCAGTCTCAACTAAATGATACAAAGCTTCGCCTGGCTCAGTTGAGACGTTCGATAAAAGACAAACATATCAGCGCAAAAGGTATGATACTGTATAAACTCCATGTCAAAAAAGGCCAGGTCGTCGCTGCAGGGATGAGCCTTGCCGAGATCGCAGATATCACAAAAGCGAAGCTTACGATATTTCTAAACCTTGATGAGATGAAAGGGATAGAGAAAAAAACGATCTATCTGAACGGTGAGCCTACAGCATATAAAATCGACAAGATATGGCCTTTGAGCGATACAGAACATATATCTTCATATAAGACGGAGATACTGATTGATGCACCGGAACAGTTCTCAGAACTTTACAAGATAGAATTTAAATAATTAGTGAATAAAGGGAAAAAGATGTTAAAAGATTTAGAAAACCAATATATATTACCGACTTACGGACGTAATTTCACGAACTTTGTCAGTGGAAAAAATGCCGTCTTGAAAGATGACTCGGGTAAAGACTATATAGACTTTACTTCCGGGATAGGTGTTGTCAGTGTCGGTCATGGCAATGAAAAAGTATCAGAAGCTATCTGTACACAAGTAAGCAATATCACACATATTTCAAACCTTTATGTGATCGAACCACAGGTAAAATGTGCAGAACGTATCGTCAAGCAGAGCGGTTATGATATGAAGTGCTTTTTTGCAAATTCAGGTGCCGAAGCGAATGAAGGTGCGATAAAGATTGCACGCAAATATGGTGAAGTCGAAGGAGAGCCGAAACGTTATAAGATCATTACACTCGATCAGTCATTTCACGGACGTACGATTACGGCACTCAAAGCAACTGGCCAGGAAGCAATGCATAACTATTTCGGTCCTTTTCCGGACGGTTTTACCTATGCGGCAGATCTCGATGCTATTGAAGGTATGCTTGATGATCACACTATTGCTGTTATGATCGAACTGGTGCAGGGTGAAGGCGGGGTACAGCCTTTGGATAAGCAGAAGGTTCAGGCTCTGGCAAAGCTTTTAAAAGAAAAGGATGTCTTGCTGATTGTCGATGAAGTTCAGACGGGTGTATACAGAACAGGCGAGTTTTTAGCGTCTAATGTCTATGATATCCAACCTGATATTATCACGTTGGCAAAGGGGCTCGGCGGCGGTGTCCCTATCGGTGTTGTGATGACGTCTAAAAAGGATGTTTTCAAAGCAGGAGATCACGGTTCCACGTTTGGGGGGAACTATCTTTCTACAGCAGCAGCAAATGCAGTCCTTGATATTTTAGAGGTAGAGAAAAACAGCGGAGAACTCGATCGTACGTTTATCAAGTTTGAGACACAGCTGGAGAAACTTTTCAGTAAATACCGAAACCTCTTCACACAAAGCGTTGGGTTTGGATTGATGCGCGGACTAAGAGTGAAAGATGCTGACACACTTGCCAATATTATCAAGGCAGCCCATGAAAAAGGTGTTCTGGTACTCAAGGCCGGACGTAACACACTTCGATTCTTACCGCCATTAACAATCAGTGATGAAGAGATCATAGAAGGATTTAAACGTTTAGATGAAGCACTTAGTTCTCTGTAGTCTCTTGTTGGCATGTGTTACACATGCAGAAGAGTTGGCCTTAGATCCCTATATCTCTGAACTTAAACACAAAGAGTTCTCCTATGACTATGAAAAGTCATATTTGGAAAAAAAGAAGTTAAGGGACTCATGGATACAACCGCTTCAATTGCGTTACACTATCTCAAAGAGCAACCCTTATAATGAACAAGGTGCTTCGGTGCAGAAGACACAAAATGCAGCTATTGTGATGGATCAGCCTATTTTCAGAAGCGGTGGTATTTATTATGGGATCAAGTTCGCAGAAGCCTCATACAAATATAATAATTACAGTATTGATGTCGCCAAACGCAAGTTGATCAAAGAAGCAGTGCAGCTGTTGATCCAGATCAAGCAAAATGAACTGAGTCTGGTGCGCCAGGAACTTCAAATCGATAACTCACGAATCAATCTTGAACAGAAGAAAGAGCAGTACCTTAACGGCCAGCTAGATTCGGGCTTTTTAAACAATGCCATTATTGAAAAAAACAAGGTCACGCAGGTGCTTTATGACCTTCAGACGAATAGAGAGCGTTTGGTCTCAAAGTTTGAAGCGATCAGTGATCTTGATTATCAACACGCGACGATACCGCATTTTGAACTGCTTAGCGAAGATAGATTCTTGGAATACAATATTGATATGAAGCAACTTGGAAGTGAACGAGAGAAGAACAGGTACAACAAGAATGTCACAATTGCCAAATATCTTCCATCTGTTAGTGTGACAGCAGGCTATAACTGGGATAAGTTGGAGAACCCGTCTTTTGCAGGTACATCAGTCCAAAGTCCTCCGGAGACACAATACTATAACTACGGCCTGAAGGTAACCATGCCCCTTGACTTTAACACCTTCAGAGACATTGAATCTGCCCAAGTCGAATACCTGAAATCTCTTGTCGTTGAAGATGATAAGAAACGTGAGCTTAAAGCACTTTATGAGCAGGTGACACAGAACCTGGAGAATTTTGACAAGAAGATAGAGCTTTCCATTGCCAACAGAGAGCTTTACAGCAAGCTTTTACATGATACCACTCAGCTGTATGAAGCAGGGTATAAAACAGAGTATGATGTAAGAAACCTCCGAAACTCCGTTGAAATAGAAGAGGTAGACCAAAAGATTTTCAAACTGGATAAACAGCTTGAACTTTTGAACCTGTATGAAAAGTTGATCAATAATGAAGTTTAGTGAATATATGTACGACTGGCTCTACGGTGAGAGCGGGTATTACTCGAAATACAAGGAAATAGGTAAAAAAGGTGACTTTTATACGGCTGTTTCGACATCGAAGTTTTTTGGTGGTGCAATCGCAAAGCATATCATTGCTGTCATCGACGAAGGGTTTTTGCCCGAAGACACGACGATATGTGAGATAGGAGCACATAAGGGTTATCTTTTGGCGGATATTGTCCAGTTCATCTATACTTTAAGACCGGAACTTCTGGAGACACTCTCTTTCAGTATTGTAGAGCGTTTTGATTTTTTACAGGAAGAGCAGAGAAAGTATTTTAAAGAGTCCTTCGGTGATGTGGTCAGCTTGAAGCAGGTTAAATCACTCCAGGAACTAATGCTTGATAATGCTTTTTTTATTGCCAATGAGATCTTTGATGCATTCCCATGTGAACTTATATACAAGGACAAGACGGCAACGCTTGTCGATGGTAAGATCGTCTTTGAAGAAGAGGATGCGTGGGTCAGTGAGAAAGCGAAGAAATATCATAAAGACAGAGGCGAGATAGCTGTAGGGTATGAAGAGTTTGCTCTGGAGATGAAGGCTGCGGCTAAAAAATTCGAGTTTATGACCTATGATTACGGTGAGATGCAAGCCCGTCCAGACTTTTCTATTCGTATATATAAAGATCATGAAGTGTTTCCGCTTTTTGATGAGAGTTTAAATCTAAATGAGGTATTTTCTGTTTCTGATATTACTTATGATGTGACCTTTGAACATCTCAAAGATGCTTATGAAGAAGCAGGTGTTAAGATGGTCGATTTTAAAACACAAGCCTTGGCACTGGTGGATATGGGCCTTTTGGAACTTTTGGAGATCTTGAAAGAACAAGCTGGCCAGGAGGTATATGCCCATGAACTTGAACGTGCCAAACAACTTATTATGCCGGCCTTTTTGGGCGAGCGTTTTAAAATGATCCGATTCCGTCAGGGATAGAATAATTTAAAAGGAAAATAATGACAGTAATAGTGAACGGTGAGACAAAAGAGTACAGCGAGACGTTGACACTTTTAGAGATGATGAAACAGTTGAATATTGTCGACAAGGTAATGGCGGCTGCAGTGAATATGAACATCGTTAAACAAGATGTCTGGGATACACATACCCTTAATGACGGTGACAAGGTAGAGCTGCTTGATTTTGTTGGCGGTGGTTGAGAAGAGGTCTATTTAGATCTTTCCAGGGCAACGACTGCTATGGCATAATCGCCGTCGTGGGTGATAGATATAGAAGTATCTGTGATCTGGTAGGTGTCAAGAAGGTGTTGCGAAAATGATATCTGTGGGGCACCTTTTTCCGTTTTAGAGAGCTTTATATCGTGAAATCCGCACTCTTTTCCAATACCGGTACCCAATGCTTTTGAAGAGGCTTCTTTGGCTGCCCAAAAGCCGGCTGCCGTTTTTGGGTTTTTGATTAAGGCGATTTCCTCTTCACATAAAAAGCGCAGAAGAAATTTCTTTCCAAAGCGATCGATTGAATGCTCAATACGATCAAGCTTGATAAGGTCAATGCCTATCATCAAACACTATTGGACGACGAATTCAGTGAAGTAGACGTTTCTGACGTTCCCATCACGTAAACGAAGGTTGAGTTGGTTGACGATCTGTTCTTTCAGTTTGTCCTTGCCCTTCGCGGTAGAGATCTCTTCGAGCGTCTTTGATGAGAGCATTCGGATAACTACATCACGGACAACGGCTGTCTTGCTTTCCAGTTCTGCTGCCAACTCTTCTCCGTCAAGCTCAAGGTTCATCTGTACTTTCAGGTAGCGGCGGCCGCTGTCACTAAGAAGGTTTACAGTAAAAGTGTCAAGAGGGAACATCGGACCGACTTCCATCGACTCTGCCATGTTGTTTGCCGGTTTTTCTTTGACCGATGCACTGTTTCTGTTCTGTGCAGGTTCGTCATCTCCGCCTGCAAGCATCGCAACGACAACACCAACGATCAGTAAAACAAAGACCAGTGCGACAATAATTACAATCAAAACCAGGTTTGATTTTTTTTGTGTACCCTGTTCTTCCGAACTTTGTTCTTCTGTCTCTTCTTCAGCCATTCAAGTGCTCCTAAGCATTTAGTTTGTTTTATTATAGCAAAGCAGAGTAATTTGTAAAGAGTGTTGGACTCCCTTCAGAGACTATTCTTCATTATTTCGTTACAATTTGGCAGTAATTTTCGGAGTTGTAGATGTTTGAAAGTTTTTTCGCAGCTATTGGGGCACCTTTTGTCAATAGTTTTCGTTTATTGAATGGACTCGGTGCTTTCGTACTCTTTCAGATACGTGTCT
>JBFEWG010000069.1:0-10489 GCA_041546465.1 Sulfurimonadaceae bacterium | reverse complement strand
TCTCTTTAATGATCTCTTTAGACATATAAATCAGGCCGAAAATGAAGGTACATCAGTGGGAAAGCCGGCAAAACTATATGACATGCACGAGAGACAAGCTAAAGTAAACTAAAAAAGGCCATAAAATAGTGCTATCGTATCTCTGTTAAATTTATTATTTTCTTCAGAGATAGTCATTTTTCGGCACAGTTTGGGTACATACTCAGTTGATTATTCTTCTTAATTACATATTGTCTAAATGTCAGATAAAACAGGTTGAACTGTAATGTTTAAAGCAGAAAGATCTCGTTTAACGGCTGTACTGAATCAGGGAAAAAACTTACATCTGTTATCGGTCATTTCAAGTAGATTAATAATTAAATTGTACTCATTGTGTTATATTTAGTTTATATACATGAATGTTCTTACATTAAAGAGAAAGGTCTGTCATGAGATTTTTTATTATCATAAGCCTACTCAGTATTTATGCACTTGGCATTAATATTTACACAATGAAAGATGTGAAAATTCAAATTGATAAAGAAGATGTGATATTAATGTTTGATAAAAAGACTCAAGAACCAATTAACGGTATTCTAAAAATATTTGATAAGTCTGGTGCATTGAAGGCAAATATACCTTATAAAAATGGAAAAATAGACGGTATTAAAAAGGACTATTATGAATCAGGAAAACTAAAGAATGAGACATCTTATAAAGATGGTAAAGAAAATGGCGTTGCTAAAGGATATACAGAGACAGGAATCTTAAAAGCAGAGGTGCCCTATGAAGATGGAAATATTAATGGTCATATCAAATGGTATTTTGAAACGGGTGAGCTGGAAAGAGAAATGTCCTATAAGGATGGGATAAAAGATGGAGTTGATAAAGAATATTATAAAACAGGTGCATTACGGTTTCTAACGCCCTATAAGAAAGGGAAAGTAGAAGGTTTGAAAAAATGGTACTACATGACTGGTGAATTAAAGTCAGAAATATTGATGAAGGATGGAGAAGCTGCCGGTCTTCTAAAACTTTATGAAAAGAATGGTGACTTAAAGTACGAAGGTTTAGGAAAAGTACATGCTGAAGATCTAAACACTCCTACTGCGATAAAACTAGCTAAGGATTATCCAGTTACAGAAAAAAAGTGTCAAATCGAACATGAGAGTGTTCTAAAAGTAATGTTTGCACGTCACTTGAATGATGCAACACCCAGTTTTCCAGAAGAAGGTGTTGTCAAATTTGATTACAACGTAACAAGTAAATACAAATATCAGCCAGAGTTCAAAGTCAGAGTCATACATTTCATGTTCAAAGACTCTGAGGTATGTAATAAGTTTTTGGACGATTTTGATGCAAAGACAGATTACACTGCATATAATAAGTGCAAGGCGAAGGCACATACTGAGTACCGAGCTATTAAAGATAAACCATCAAACAAGACTGTGCTAGACAGAGCTTACAACATTTATTTGATGAAGACGAAACAATGCGAGTGGCTGATTGAATATCCCTGATTGAAGTAAACTTTTGGGCACAGTAACGATTTTCAATTTTTGGAAGTCTGTGTTTAGGGGATTTCAAGTAAAGTGGCGGACAGAGAGGGATTCGAACCCTCGGTACAGTTACCCATACGCATCCTTAGCAGGGATGTGGTTTCAGCCAACTCACCCATCTATCCGTGTAAAACATCAATGATAATGTTTTAGGACTGAGATTATAACTAATACAGATAAACTTTCACTTAAATTGAGGGGGAAAATCGATGTTTTAATGCAGTATGATTATATGCCCTCAAAGAAGCAACACGCACCCTAAATAGAGTGTTTGTTGTTTTGAGGGTTGCTTAGTATAGCGTCGAGAAGTTTTTGCAGCTGGATCGCAAGAGCAGCATTGTTCTGTTTCGCATCGGCGATCTTCTCTTTGAGTTTAACAACAACGTCTATCGTTTCCATTACTTTCATATGCACTCCTGATATGTTTATATGCTAGCAACAGCAAAACATGTACCACGTTTCTTTGAAATCATGTGCCTGTTTCTTCAAAACCTGCACCAGATTGATATTATTAGAGCTCTTTGTGCATCTTATGATTTCATGTCGTATTGGGCACTTTTGAGTGCCATCTGCTCCTTAAGCCCATAGATCAGAGGTTTCAGTTCATTGATGCGGTAAAAACCGACATCGTTGTAGACCTCGTAAAGAGAATTGAAGGCGTTATGGTGATCATCCAGGTAGGAGAAGAGGTACTCTTCCTGGTCGTCATCGAGGTAAAGCTCCGTGATGATGGTCTTTGTCATATCAAGGTGTTGAAGATATCTTTTGTGTTTTTCATCATTGGGTTCACGGTGGAACTGACGGAAGAGTTTTTGTGTAATACGCCAGTTCTTATTGAGCTCGCTCAGACCGATGCTTTTTAATTTTTTCTCAAAGTTCTGCATCCTGTCCTTTGTCTTGAGCAGGTGCGTATACAAGACATCGTTATGTTCATGGATGGCATTGGCGGTATCATTGATAATAAAATGCAGCCTGGTGTAGTCCTGAACGAATTTTTCAGAAAAGAGAGACTTTCTTTTTATTTCATCGATCAGACGGAGAGAGTCTATTTTAAAGTTTTTTGCTTCGCTGATATCACCTTCCTTGCTGATACGGCGTACCAGATCGAAGTTATCGTTTATATTTGAATAGAGTGTTCTCTTTTTAGGTACGTGCAGAGGGGCTTTCTCTTTAGCAGGAGTATCCAGTGTGAAAAATAGAGCGGCAAGTGCCGAAGTGACTAAGACGAGTATGACAAAAAGGGTTTTCATTCATTGCTCCAGTTATGATTTGTCGCAGCGAGAATGTTTTTGGCAGCAGCATCGATTTTAATGCTTTTGCCGTTCCGGCAGAAATCATGATTGGGACAAACAATGCCGAATGTGGTACCGGCTAACATAAAGATGAGTAAAAAGGTTTTCATCTATCCTCCCCCTGGACAAGTTGGTGGAAGAATAGGTCAAGAAGATTACAAAGAGGTCACAGAAAAATTACATTTCAGACAGGATTTTTTCAACGACCTGGGCAGGGTCTTCTGCTTTATAGATAGGGCGTCCCACGACGATGAAGTCCACTTTTTGCTCCTGGGCTGTTTTGATGTCGGCGACACGTTTCTGGTCACCGGCATCTTCACCGAAGGGGCGGATACCAGGGGTCAAGGTCGCAAAGTTGTCGGAGGTGATGGATTTGATGGATGCGCTTTCAAAAGCGGAACAGACGACACCGTCGAGACCGGCCTCATAGGTGTCTTTGGCAAATTGGTCAGCCTTGGAAGCGATGTCCTGGTTATAGACAGCCTTGAAGTTCTCTTCATCAAATGAGGTCAGGGCAGTCACAGCAAGGACAATAGGACGTTTTTCATATTTTTCAAGGCGCTGCATAACGGTCTGCATAGCCACTTTTCCTGCACTGGCATGGACATTGAACATATCCACACCCAGTCCCATAATCGACTCGGCTGCATCAGCCATCGTGTTGGGAATATCATAAAGTTTAAGGTCCAGGAAGATCTTGAAGTTCGGATTGATGGCTTTGATGGCCTGAAGAAACTCTTTACCGTCTCGGATGTAAGAACGGAAACCGACCTTGATCCAGACATCATATCCTTTTATCTTTTCGACCAATGCCAGATTTTCTTCTTTACTCGGCAGGTCAAGTGCAACACATAATTCCATTGTATACCTTTACTTCTTAATGATGAAAGTATATCCAATAGGTTACAATTTCACACTTATAAAACCGAAAGATAAATATGAAGAAACTTGTCGTCAAAAACGCTGCAGCAAAAAAACTACGCCTGTTTAACCCCTGGGTCTACCAAAACGAGATCGCCATGCTTCCTGAAGGTCTTGAAGCGGGAGAACTTGTCGAAGTCGTCAACTTGAAACAAGAGAGCTTTGGTGTGGGATATGCCAATGCCCGTTCCGTAATAACCCTGCGCATGCTTTCTTTTAAAAATGAGAAAGTTGATGCCGCATGGATAAAGGAGAAACTGGCTTATGCGATCGGTTCGCGTAATCATATTTTAGAACATTCCAATTCGTGCCGCATGGTGCACTCCGAGGCAGACGGTCTGGCCGGGCTGATTGTCGATTTCTATGACGGTGTCGTAAGTCTGGCTATTAACACTGCCGGTATGGAGCGATTCAGACAAGAGATCATTGATGCACTTGTAGAGATCATCGATCCGGTCGGGATATATGAGAAGTCGGATGAGCATGCAAGAGAAAAAGAGGGGCTTGAGACAAAAGAGGGAGTGATCTACGGAGAGGTCCCTGAGCTTATCGAAGTCGTGGAGTTCGGTTGTGCTTTTGGGCTTGAGTTAAGAGAGTCCCAAAAGACAGGGTTCTATCTTGACCAGCGTTTCAACCACGGTGTATTGACAGAGTATATCGATGAGACGACGACGATGCTTGACCTGTTCTGTAATGTCGGCGGATTCGGGATGCATGCCCTCAATGCCGGTGCGGCAAAGGTGACCTTTGTCGATATTTCCAAAGCAGCCATCGAGCAGGTGAAGAAAAACATGGCGCTTAACGAGTTTGAAAAGGAAGCGGCTGTCTGTGTTGCTGCAAATGCGATGGACTATATCAAGACTTTGGCAGATAAGAAAGAGAGCTATGACATCGTAGTCCTTGATCCGCCATCGTTTGCAAAGACGAAAGATCAGGCAAAGGGTGCTATCAGCGGATTCAAGCATCTGATGCTTAACGGGATAAAGGTATGTAAGCCCGGCGGGATCATCGCACTCTTCTCTTGCTCCTATCATGTGGGCATGGACGAACTGATCGAGTTGAGCCTGGAGGCTTCCAGAGATACGGGTAAGCAGCTTAAAGTCCTGGAGCATATGTACCAGGACAAGGATCATCCTTATATCCTTAATATGCCGAACTCTCTGTACCTGAAGGGACTCTTGTTTCAGGTGATGTAAATGCATCTACGATACACTATCGATGAAAATAAAAGGTTTAAGGAAAAACAGATGAGACTTTTGTCAGTGATTATGATGACCTTGTTGGTCAGTGTAGCGTTACATGCAGCGAAAAATGAGACAGTCACCCTTGGGGGTCAACCGATCAAGCTTGTCGGAAAGATGCTGGAGGTCGGTGACAGTGCACCAGTAGTGAAGCTGATCAGTTCTGAGCTTAAAGAGGTCAGTGTAGGAGGAAAGACAAAAGAGACTCAGGTCCTTGTCGTAGTACCAAGTATCGATACACCGATCTGTGACCTGGAGGCACGTACCTTCAATGCCAAAGCGGCATCCATGAAGAACGTACATATTACCGTAGTCTCGATGGACCTCCCTTTTGCAGGCAAGCGTTACTGTGCAGCGCATGGGATAGATAATATCACGGTGGCGTCAGACTTTCAGGATAAAGCATTTGGTAAAGCTTATGGAACATTGATAGGCGAGGGGGTGCTTAAAGGAATCGAGGCGCGTGTGATCTTTATCATCAAGGATGGAAAAGTGACCTACAGACAGCTGGTACCTGAGATCAAGCAGGAGCCTGACTTCGAGGCCGTCTTAAAGGCTATCTAGTTAAGAAAGCCCTGCTACAATTGCGTTCATGATAGCAAATATGGACCGCGGAATTCTTTTTATGCTCTTGAGTGCACTCATATCAGCTCTCAACGGGGCTGTTGCAAAGGTGCTTGCTGAGGATCTCAGTGCACTAGAGATCGTCTTTTTTAGAAACCTTATCGGGGCATTGCTTGTCCTGTACACACTCAAACATACTGCTCCGACATTGACCGGTGGAAAGTTTCATCTGCTCTTTATGCGGGGATTCTTCGGTTTTTCTGCGATGATACTCTTCTTTTATACGATCACGACGATTCCTCTTGGAGAAGCGATCACTCTGAACAAGACCTCTCCGCTATTTGTTTCTGTACTGGCCTATTATCTTCTACATGAACACCTGAGTAAACGGGCTATCTTTGCATTGCTTATCGGTTTTTTAGGGGTTGTCTTCATTACGAAACCCTTTGGCCTTATTATCTCTTATGAACACTTTCTAGGCATACTTGGCGGTTTTTTTGCCGCTGCTGCCTATGCGACGATAAAGAAGATCAAGGATATTTACGATACACGTGTCATCATGCTCTCTTTCATGGGTGCGGGGACGTTGTTTCCATTGCTGCTTTTTATGCTGGCTCCCTGGATAGACCCGCCGGCATATCTGCACTTTCTGTTTGAACCTTTTCGTCTGGATCATGGTGTTCATGTCTGGCTACTGATCGGATTCATGTCATTGATATCGACGCTTTCGCAATGGCTTTTGACAAAGGCATACAGCTTCTCTAAAGCGAGTATTATAGGTGTCATCTCTTATACGAATATCCCTTTCGCAATTGGTTTCGGCTGGATGCTCGGCGATGCTTTTCCTGATCTGTTGACCTTTTCCGGGATAGGATTGATTGTGTTAGGAGGGATACTGGTCAGTCGGGTGAAATAAAAAAGAAGAGAAAGTATTTATTTACCCTCTCCTTTAATAGGCTGTTTTAGAAATTAGCTGAAGTATAAAATGAGACGTTTCCGATCACACAACTCTGTGCGGATCTTTAAACGCCCCAATTTTTGAAAATACATCAGCTGAAAAATCATCAACATCAACAATAATACTGATGACTAGGCCTAGGATAAAAGCCATCCCAAGCCCTATAATTAGAGATAGTCCCATGATGTATCCTTTCATATAGTATATAAGATATTCTAATATGTAAGAGAGAGCGTGTCAATAAAACCATCATCATAGAAATGATAGTTAAGTCAGAGTTAAAAAGAGAAAAGGGTTGCAAGAAGAGAGTTTTCTCTTCTTTGCCTAATTGTTGACTATGACTTCGATCTGTGCGACTACTGTCGGGTCTTCCAGGGTCGAGATGTCTTGTGTTATCTTCTCTCCCTTGGCAATTGATCGAAGAATACGTCTCATGATCTTTCCTGAACGTGTTTTCGGAAGTCCGGGTGCAAAGACGATATCATCACAGACAGCGATGTTCCCGATCTCTTTTTTGATGACATTGTTGATTGCTTTGACCTCTTCGATCTCATCGGCAACACCTTTGTCGGATTTTAATACGATGTAGGCAAAGATTCCCTCACCTTTGATGTCGTGTGGTTTCCCGACCACAGCGACTTCGGCGACATTGTCATGCTTTTTGATAGCAGCTTCGACTTCGGCGGTACCCATCCTGTGACCGGATACGTTGATGACGTCATCGGTACGGCCTGTAATCGTAATATAGCCGTCCTCATCATAGTTCGCGCCGTCACCGGTGAAGTAAACCGGTTTACCGTCTTTTGTTACATCGCCGAAGTATGATTTCTTAAAGCGTTCAGGGTCTCCCCAGACACCACGGATCATAGACGGCCATGGACGTGTGATACACATGTAACCGCTTTCACCTTTGCCGACTTTCTCTCCTGTCTCAGGATCAAGGATTTCTCCCATGATCCCAGGCAGAGGGAGTGTCGCACATGCCGGCTTGATCGGTGTCGCACCAGGAAGAGGGGAGACGATATGACCACCTGTCTCTGTCTGCCAGTAGGTATCAACGATAGCACATTTGGAAGCACCTACTTCCTCGTAGTACCATTTCCATGCCGGCGGATCGATAGGTTCACCGACGGTACCAAGGACCTTAAGACTTGAGATGTTATATTTGGCTGGCTCATCTTCACCTGTCTTATGAAGGACGCGGATGGCTGTCGGTGCGGTATAAAATTGGTTGATGCTGTGTTCCTGGACCATCTTCCATGGACGACCTGCATCCGGATAGGTAATCACCCCTTCGAACATAACCGTCGTCGCGCCCATAGCAAGCGGACCGTAGACGATGTAAGTATGACCTGTGATCCAGCCTACATCAGCCGTACACCAGAAAGTGTCTGTCTCTTTGACATCAAAGACCCACTCCATGGTCATCTGTGCCCAAAGGATATAGCCAGCTGAGTTGTGCTGGACTCCCTTGGGTTTACCTGTCGAGCCTGATGTATACAGCAGGAAAAGAGGGTCCTCACTCTGCATCACTTCTGCGGCACACTCGCTTGATTTGTCCTGGATCAGCTCATTGTATGAGTAGTCTCGTCCCGCTACCCAGTCGACGTCCTCATTGTTTCTCTCGACCACGAGGACCTTCTCAACCGGAGTGTCACCTTCGAGTGCTGTGTCGACAACAGGCTTGAGCATGTATGGCTTAGTCTTTCTGAAAGCACCATCAGCGGTAATGACGACTTTTGCCTGGGCATCTTCAATTCTGTCACGCAGTGCTTCTGCCGAGAAACCGCCAAAGACGATAGAATGGATGGCACCGATTCTTGCACAGGCAAGCATCGCATAAGCAGCTTCGGGGATCATTGGCATATAGATAACGACACGGTCGCCTTTTTTAACTCCGAAGTCCTCTTTGAGAAGGTTGGCGAACTTGTTGACATTGTGATACAGATCAAGGTAGGTGATCGTCTGGACATCACCCCTGTCACCTTCGAAGACAATGGCAGCTTTGTTCTTTCGTGTCTCCAGGTGTCTATCGATACACTGTTGAGAAACATTTAAAGTTCCCCCTTCAAACCATTTTACAAAAGGCATATTGGATTCATCCAGGACATTGCTAAACGGTGCTATCCAATCGATCTTCTCTTTGGCATACTCACCCCAGAAACCTTCATAATCCTCTTCTGCTTTTTTCATCAAAGCATAATACTCATCCATATTCTTGATACGTGCATTTTTTGCAAATTCCGCATTAGGTTGAAATACTGGTTTGGTTACTGTTTCATTCATTTTATCTCCTTGAATTGGTTAAACGTGATTTTTGGACAAAGGACGGTAAAATCGTTTGTGCAAAAATCACGTGACTCTCTTTTTTAATTTAAGATACATCATCGCCGTCATGATGGCATCATTCACGGCATTGTGCTGCCCCATATTGGGAATGTGTAAATTCCGCATGATTGTATCAAAGCGTAAATCTATATTTCCTTGAGGTATTCGATTAATTTTTTTATCAAAATAGAGAGCAGAGACCTCAATCTGCTTGTTGGGCAGGGTGATACCCAGCCAGGGTTTGATATATCTGTTGATCATGGCTACGTCAAATTCCAGATAATAACCGATAAGCGTTCGTGATCCGATGAAATGCAAGAAAGCGTCAATTGCATCATGGGGCTTTTGAGCATTTTCAAGATCACAAGGACGTATGGCGTGAATCGTAATACTCTTTTCAGATATCTTTTTTGAAGGTTTTAAAAAGACTTCAAATGTTTTCGAGGTTAGGATATTGTCTCCTTTGACGATCACAGCACCGATAGAAAGAATTTCATCCTGTTTGGGGTTCAGACCCGTAGTCTCTGTATCAAAGACGACAACCTCTTCGTCAGTATGCATATCAAACAAAAAAGCATAGTTCTCATCTTTCAGTCGTGAACGGTTAAGCCGTTTTTGAAGCGCAGAAAACATCTACATCACCACGTTAAGATGAAAGTGATAGGTCAAAAACTTCTTAAAGGTATTGACCACTTTGAAACTGTCTTTAAGGAGATCACGTTCGATCTTGTGCAGTTTGGCCGGATCGATGAAGTTAGCATCTTCAAAGGTATTTGGGTGCTGCAGCATCGACTTTAGACGAATAGCCAGAAGGGTGTCGAAAGCTTCGATGAGTTCAGTCGCGAATGTCTTGTCGAAGATCCCTTTATTATTGAGTGCTTTGATCCGTAAGGTCGTATTTGTCTGCTCGATATTGTTTTCCAAAGCAAGGCTTCTGATGCCATGGACAATAGCAAATATCCCTCCTTTTTTCAAATCGATCTCATTTTTATGTGCTGACTGATCGAGAATAAAACCGGAAAAGAGGCTCAGTGGTGTCTCAAAACTGAGTGCTCTCTTTGCGATGTGTGCAAGAACATCATCTCTACCCACAAAACGCTGGTGGAGGTATGCTGATAGGGATTGCAGAAGCTCAGGGTTTCCGGTGATATACTTGGCATCTGAAAAGATGGAGAGTTCCTGCAGTTCTTCATCGGCAAGGGTGTCCATCCATTTGTCGATCCTTTGTTTATAGACGGAGGCGTTTTGACACCAATGCGGATTGTTGACCATGATCTTTCCCGGGCATGGCGGAAAACCGAGTGAGGCAATGGCATCACTGAAACTCTGCATATAGGGTCTGAAGAGATCTGCATCGATCGTATCATCGATGATCAGGGCATTGTCCTGGTCTGTATGAAGGATCTGTTCCTGACGTCCTTCCGATCCCATGACAATCAAAGCTGCTTTGTCACGCAACTCTTTTGGTACGCTAAGCTCATATACCTTTGTATAGACCTTTGCATTGAGCTCACTGACCAGTTTTGAGATATAGCGGACTTTGACTCCCTTGGCGTGAAGGGACTCGACAAGATAGAGTTGATTCTTCTGTATCTTGGCCAATGCTTCAATGTCTTTCGCTTTCTCCACCTGCACAGCGATGAGGTG
>JBFEWG010000061.1:0-11793 GCA_041546465.1 Sulfurimonadaceae bacterium | reverse complement strand
GTAGTGCAGCTACTGCACTGATAGCTAGAAGATTTTTCATCTTTAGTGTCCTTTTTAAAAATTAGTCCGATTTTAACGAAGATAATCTTAAACTAATGATATACCTTGTAAATTCATCCACTAATGTGCGCATTATAAATACAAATGGCTAATAAAGTGTAAATAGGTAATTCTTCTTAGCGCGCTTTGATTCCTTTATTCTTTGATCAGCTTGTCCAAGCGCTCCAAGTCATTGATGACCTCCCATTTCCCGCCTCCGTCTTCAATACGACTCTTCCATGTTTTGAGTCGTTGCATATACTCTCTAGGATCGATATTGTCAGTTCGAAGCTTTGTAACATTTAAGGCAACCACATCAAACCCATCCATAGCAAGTGGAATATCTCTGACATAACCTTTTTTCAGCTCCTGCTTGAGATCGGAGAAGATCATCACTGTCTTTTGACCTGTTCCTCTCTCGTTCAGATACTCTATCGCCTGTAAAAGACCTCCCGTAATATCTGTATAAGGGCTGGATTTAACACCTTTGACATAGGCATCAACTTTGATCTGGAATGCACGCTTTTGCTGATTTGCTTTGGAAGGCCGGTCATCAAAGGTAACTTTGGCGATGATATCCTTTTCGCTGAAACTTCCCGTATCGATACTTGCTACGACAAAACTATCTCCTGAATCCAGTTTTGCCAGGGTATAGTTAATGATCTGCTGTGCTTTTTCCAGTTCTTTCGTGTAGGTACCCGAGGTATCTATCAACATATAGACACCTTTATTATGTGACTTATGCGGTCCTGTCGAACAGGCAGTAAAACTCAGTACCAGTATAATACTTACAATAAAAATTCTCATACATTCTCCTTTATATCAGCACTTCTGTCTGAAACCTCAGCCGTTTTTTTAACGTTTCTTTTTTGTACTGTTTTTTTCTTCTGTTTCTCTTGTAAGAGTGATGACACTATTGAAGACTCTGTTTTATCATCAGAGCGGCCTTTTTTTGCACTGACAGCTCCCTCCACCCATAAGGGCAAGAAGATAAAAAGATCATAGACATTCACAAGACTTTTGCCCAGATACTTACTGACATTTCCTAAAAAACGCAATACCACAGCACTTAGACGTAAAAAACCGGCGAGAAGGACACCGATGACCGTTCTGCTTGAATGGATAAAGGATTCCAAAGGAATCGCAATAAAGGTCAGGGCAAAAGGAAGAATAAAACCCATTCCCATTTGCGCCGCCGTTGTTATCCAGCGCCCGGATTCATTCACCGTTGATGTCTCAACAGTATTACCGCCTAAAAGCCCGGCAACAAGTGCAGCATCATCTGCTGATAGCAATTCACGCATATAGGCAAGACCTGCTTCTACACTGGCCAGTAAAAACAAAAAGACAAAAGAGACGATAATCATACGTACGCGTATTTTGTCATCGAGTGCGCCGATAATAGGAAACAGACGCGTTATGCGTAAAGATTCCATCAGAAAAAGCCCCATCGAAAT
Source organism: Sulfurimonadaceae bacterium (assembly GCA_041546465.1). GTDB lineage: Bacteria > Campylobacterota > Campylobacteria > Campylobacterales > Sulfurimonadaceae. The sequence continues at coordinate 10,297 of JBFEWG010000061.1, read as the reverse complement.
CTCAACCAAAATAATGACCAATGCTGCGATATCAGCGACTTTAAAGCCCATCATATAGATCGATCCGCCGACCATCTCCTGCATAGGACGAGAAATAAGATTAAAGTTGATAAAAGCGCCTCCTACAGCGATAGCCAGCACAAAACCGGCGATGAAAAACTGTGTCATCGAGGAAGAAGAAAGCATCTGTGCAGCCCTGTCCGTCTGTTTCGTAATTTCGGTATACTCATCCATATGACGGTCTACAGCACTCGAGCGTTCTAACAAGCTCTGTACATTTTTATCCAGACCGGCAAGGCCCTTGTTGATATGACGAAGTGTCGGTACCATGTTCTTTAAAAAAGAGTGTCTCTCTTTGGAACTTGCCCGATACAGGTCCAGTGCTTTTTGCTGACCTCTGTCAAGTGCTTCTTTAATACTTTTAAGTATCTCTGCGACCATAGAGTCTTCTGATGGGGGAATAGACGCGATCGGTTCGATTGCCTTGGTCCACCCCGGAGGGGCAGGAGGTATCTCCGCACTCTTTTGGTAATCTTCATCCAGTTTAACGACACTGTCTGCCAGTTCTCTTTGCAGTGTCGGAAAGTAAGCAAGGTCCTTTTTTACAAACGCATCAATGCGTTCAAATTCTCTTTCAACAATACGCTCGGAAGCGATCTTTCCCGAAGCGAGAAGCACCTCTTTATTGCGCTGCTTCAACTTTTTCTCTGCGATAAGAATGGATGAGGCACATAGACGAAGTGCATGAAAAAATATTTTTGACACCGAAAGTATCGCTTCATGCGCCGGACGACGGGCCATATACAATAGCACCATACCAACAGCGAGTAATAAAAGAAGAGAAAGACCTTCCGAGCCCGGGACGATCATCATAAAATCAGGGAATTGCATATCTGGTCCTTTATATGATATCTATATATATCAATTAGATGGAACCATAATATTAAGTTATAACGAATAGAGAGTAAATAGAATGCCGTTTATAAACAAAGATACGAACTTTAGACTAGTTTCGCATCTTCTGTAACATTAAAGTGCACCTCGGTCACGGAATTCTGCAATTTCCGATTCCACCATTTCATTAATCATGATCGTATACAACTCTACCATCATATTCGGAGACATACCCAATTCCAATGCTTTATGGCGTACACGCTGTAACACCTCTGAAACCCGATCCTCAGCCTTGACTTCTTCAACACTCTGTTTAAACTTCACCGCTTGATGGATATAAGCATTACGTTTAGCAATCAGTTCGATGATTTGATCATCCAATTTATCAACCTCATTACGGACCTCTTCTAAAGAGTTGCATTCTTTCATCATATTTCCTTAATGCATTACATTATTTATTTAGTGATTATATCTAATAAAAAGTTGTCTGTGTGTATCATTTCACATGGAAATTATTCTTTCGACATTAAATGCCCGTTATACCCATAGCTCAATCGGCCTGCGATACCTCTATGCCAATATGCAGGAGCTTATGCCAAAGAGTGGTATCCTTGAGTTCAGTATCAACGATGCCATTCAGAGTGTTGCCGAAAAACTCCTTGATGATTCACCAAGGATCATCGGTCTGGGTGTCTATATCTGGAATGCCACACAAACCCATGAACTCATAGAAATCATTAAAAGAGTCTCCCCCGAGACCCATATCATCCTTGGTGGTCCAGAAGTCTCATATTCCCCTTTTCGCGTTGACTTCTCAAAGGCCGATCACATCATTCAGGGCGAAGGGGATACTGCCTTTTATAAGCTTTGCAAAAAGATTCTAAGCGGTACGACACCGAAAGAACAGATCATCAAACCTGTGATGGAAGACCTCAGTCAGATCAAACTTCCTTACGACTACTATACCCAAAATGATATCGACAACCGCTATATCTATGTCGAAGCTTCCCGAGGCTGTCCATTTATGTGTGAGTTCTGCCTCTCATCCATCGATGAAAAAGTAAGGAACTTTGAGCTTGACGCTCTACTTCATGCTTTTGAGAGATTATGGCAGAAAGGTGCGCGCAACTTTAAGTTTGTGGACAGGACCTTCAACCTCAATATGCGATTCGCCAATGCCATCTTGGACTTCTTCTTAAGCAAAGAACCGCCCTACTTTGCCCATTTTGAAGTCATCCCCGATCACTTTCCCCAAAGTATCAAGGAGAAGATTGCCCTCTTTCCTGAGGGTGCTCTTCAACTCGAGATCGGTATCCAGACCCTTAACCCTGTCATAGCTGAAAACATCAACCGCCCTTTGAAGGTGGAGAAGATAAAAGAGAACATCGCCTACATCGAAAACAACACAAAAGCACATATCCACCTTGACCTTATTGTGGGCCTCCCTGGAGAAAGTCTTGAGAGCTTTGGTGAAAACCTCAATACATTGGTATCCTTAAGCTCTTCGGAAATACAGATAGGCATACTTAAAAAACTTTCAGGCACGACCCTTGAGCGTCATGACAAGAGCTTTGGAATGCTCTACAGTGATACTCCGCCATACGACATATTAAAAAACGACCTTCTCTCTTTTAAAGACATCCAGAAGATGAAACGTTTTGCCCGTTTTTGGGACCTGACCTATAACAGCGGAAACTTTAAACGCTCCATTGTACTTCTATGGCAAGATGAGACTGTTTATGACAGTTTCTTTGCCTTTAGTGAATGGATCTACACCCAGACCGACTCAACCTGGAAGATCTCGCTTGAACGGCTTTCTAAACTTCTCTTTGAATATCTAACAGGTATACTTAAAAAAGAAACCTCAATCGTAGCCGAGTGTATGATAGAGGATCTTCTCAAGATCAAAGGACGCATCATTCCATCTTACTTAAAACCTTATGCACCTGCTCAGACAAAAAGTAGTACTAAAAGTCTCTCAGCTGCAAACAAAAGGCAGGTCAAACATGCCTGATCAAAAAACACGTCAGACACTCGAGTCTGCCCTGAACACCTTTTTATACAACTATCTATTTGAGGTCGTCAATCCAAGGCTGGAAGCCTTTTCAAAAGAGTATTACAAAAGTCCGTGGCAGATGTTCAAACGCCATTTCAGAAATGATATCCTTGACCTTTTTATCTCCATCAACAACCTTCTCTCATGGCTGTATACACTGATATTTAAAAAAGAAGGCTTTCATAAAACTACACGAAGTGAAAAAGAGCTTTTAGAAAAGTTCACCCAGGATGTATTCTGTGTCGACCTCCTGCAGAAAAGACTGCAGACCTTTTTAGATCAGTTCATGCTTGAAGCATACAAAGACGATGAAGAAAGAAAAGAGCAGATGCTGCAGTGTGCAAAAGATTGGAAAGATGATATTGCAATGAAAGCCATTGAAGTCACCCACCTCAAACGACTCAGCACCAAGGCAAGCTCATTTATCATAGATATGAGTATATCCACCGGCATTGTAGGTGAGATGTCCAGAGGCCTAGGTGCGCTTAGCGGGTCCTACTTGGCAGGAGAACTCTATATGTCCCAGCAGAACTTCTTCTATTATTACTGGTACTCCTTTACAGGCATGCCCACTTGGGTAGAGCTTTCTGGCGGTATCGCCGGAGCAGTCATCGGTGTCATCCTTTTCGTCCCTTTGGTTGGTACTCTCATTGAGTACATCATGCAACCTTTTAACGATACGGCAAAACATATTCGGGAAGCCTATCCCGAACTCATATCACGACTCATTCATGGTGACGAGGGAGACAAACGTTCGGGGCTGATGGAGGTCTCTGTCAAATACCTTGACGGCTGCACCAATGTACTTGACAGCCTTAGAAATGTTATCCGCGCCATGTAGCTTTCTTCAAAAAAAAAATTTTATATATTAAGCCCTGAACCTCGGAGACCTGTTCTCTAATGTCGTACATTTGACTTGATACTCTACCATCTTCCTAAAGGGCTCTAAAAATTGATCAAGCTCAGAAACACTTAGCGTCTCAGACCCATTCAATGTTAATAGCTCTAAGACACAGTGAGTCGACTCTATCGTGGAGAGGCATAAATCCATTGGCTGTTCTTTGATCTTATATGCAGAGTTCTTAGTATGCTCAAACGAGACTTTTGGAAGCGCCTGAATATTTGGACTGTCCCGTAAAAGTTTCTTTGCATTGTGCCAGGTCGAATCGATCAAGAAGATCACATTCTGCTTTTTTTCTTGTGCCAATGGTGTATTATTCAAGATAAGACTGTTCTGATCAGGGTAAAGGACATAACAATTATTATCCTCATCATCCAAAAGAGCATTTACACGTTCATGTTTGGCAAAATCAGTACCTACAAAGATCTCAGAGTTTTCAAGAGAAAGGTGTGTGAAATGGCCTGTGGCATTTTTGACTTTTTTGAACTCATGGGTATGCATCAAGATGACAAACTTGGTCTTGGTTTGTATCGGCTTGATGTATTTGCACATACATGAGCTTAAGGGTCTAAAGCAGCGGTAGCATTTTTCACGTTCTCCGTAAAATGTCTGCTTGGGAACTTTTTTACTTATGATTCTGTACCGTTGGAACAGAGACATTACCCGAAGCCTGAACCTTCAATGCCTGCGGATGAGTTTTATAATATTCTCTAGCTGCCTGAGCCAATGCTGCCTTCTGCTCGTTCTCAACGGCACCATCCTCATCCAGACATGCCGCGATAACGTCAACCAGACCGTTCTGTTCGGGAGGTGTCTTATCCTTCCAGGAGAGGAAGAGTGTTTTATTCACATGCGAAGGTATGGAGCCCATGATTCCTACATCGTTCTCATCATGTACCAACAGTCCCGACGTTGTTCCCCTGTCAAGAGTAAGTACCTGAAAGAGATAGATCGTATGGTAAGCCAGTTGTACTTTTTTGTCCTCTTCGGTGATGCTAGTCTCATTGACCATCCTGTTTTTGATGATCTTGACATAGGTATCCACAACACCCTCCCCCAGGCGCTGAGCCATTTTCAGGTCATCATCCCTGTTTCCTGTGGAGAAGTTTTCCAGATAAAAATGGCTGACCCCTCTGTGGCGTTCAAGTGCCGGGATATAAAAATACTTATCCCCCTGAGCAGAAGCCTCTTCATAATACTCGCCACCACACGCTTTAAGACAGGCCTCAAAAGTCTGCTTATCCTCTTCCTTGAAAACAGAAGGATTAAGGTCGGCCATCATTCTCCAATATCCCTTACCGTTTTTCATCTCTGTCCAGGAGATATGCATATGCATCGAAGGAGCATGTGGGTTTCTCGGATGGATGATTGTGGAAAGTGCCGTTGCCGATGCAAGCTGTTTTGTCTCATCGCTCTCATATTGAACCTGAGAGACATTAACTGAACCCCGGTTAAAAAGCTTATCATCCGTTGCGACATAACGGACACCGCCGCCAAATTTACCATGATGACGGAACCACTCTATAGGTTCGAACTTTTGTTTCTCTCCAATCTCTGACGATAATTGCTCCAAGGCTCTTACAAAATATGATTGTAGATGCTCAACCAGTGAATAAGCAGCCTGGGCATCTGGCGATTTCGCTTTGATTCTTGTCATAATACTCTTTTCTGGCACTGAATGCCGCCACTTCATTGCTCATGAACCTTATGCCGGTTAAAACATAGGATAAAATGGAAACGGAGTGAACTCTTATTTTTTTTTGAAATTATACTAAAAATGAAGGGAAGGAAAAAGGAGAACTCCTCTTTCCAGTTAAGATTGAAAGGCTTTTTGGATGCTTTTTAACAGGCTCAGTAAAAAAGTCTGATAATCTTTGAACAGTCCGCCATAGGCAACCGTATTACCATCAGCAAGCTCTTTAAGAAAATTATCCGTTATCTGGATGAACTGTTTGGCTCCCAGATTTGATGCCGTTCCCTTGACATCTACCAGAATAGCCCGTGCCGCTTCATAGTCTTTACTGACCAGTGCATCACGCAACTTTTTGGATGAATCTTTATAACCGACAAAGAACTCTTTTAACAACTCTTTATACATCCCTTCATCATTTCCACAGATCTCTAATCCAAGTGCATAATCAAGACTCGGAAGATCATTAATATCGACATCGATTTCGAGTTCTTCTACCTGGGGTTTTTCGACCGTTTCAGTCGCAGACTCCGGTAATGTGTAATACATGGACATGACATCATACAGCGCATCCATTTTCAATGGTTTTTCTAATGTCTCTTCCATCCCTGCTTCACGCATATGCCTGATATCATCCGCTGCTGTATCCCCACTTAATGCTACGACAGCGATGTGTTCATACGCAGGGTTCTCACGGATCATGCGTGTTGCTTCAAAACCGTCCACACGTGGCATATGTGCATCCATCAAGATGATCTCAAAGTTACTGTCATTTTCTAAAATATCCATGACGATCTGGCCGTCTTCTGCCATGACTACCTCAATGCCCGATTCGTTTAAGACACCATTGATTACCTTTTGATTGATAAGGTTATCTTCTGCGATCAGGATACGCTGCCCGCTAAAATCTGAAAAATCTGCTTTGACGATCTTTCTTCCATCGCGTGTCGACTCACGCTTTTTACGGGAAACAAGATTTTGCTGTTGCGTTGTTTTTGCAACTGGCTGAACCGGAGTTTCCTCAACAGGCGAAGCTTCTTCTTCAACGCTCTCTTCAACCTCTGGCTCAGCTTGGACATCTGCTTCTTCTGAAGCCTCACTTACATGTAACTCTTGCGGTTCTGATGTAATATCAGAAGGCATAAAACCATCTTCTTCCCTGATTTCATCTGTAGGCTCTGCTGCCTCTTCACCCGTAGCTGAAAAATCCTCTTTTTCAACATGCTCCGTGACAAGATCAACAAGTTCACGCTTTGGAGCGCTTTTACGTGAGCGTATAACCAGCCACAGCAATAACAGAACTACCACCACTGCACCAATGACATAGATAGACTCTATACCGGCTATCTCTTGAGGTATATAGGTGTTGATAATATCAATTAATTGGGAAAAGTCCATATTAAGTCCTAAAAATAATATATCTATAGTGTAGCCAAAAAAAACCCTAAATCAGTAAAAAAAAGAAGATTTTTCATGAGATTAACTGTTATGATGTTTAGAAATGTAGGTCTTGTTTGTCTCTAGATATGTGTTAAAAGATATTCGAGGAGGTTTTGAAACAAAGAAGGAAAGACCTACTTTGTTTTAGAGGATCAGTTGGGAAATTTTAGCGATAATGTCTTTCTCACGAATAGGCTTTGTAAGAAAATCATTGGCTCCTTCATTCAATGCTTCAGCACGTATTGTCTCATCCGTTGTCAAAACAATGACAGGGATACTTTTCATATGATCATCTGCTCTTGCTACTTTCAAAAAGTCAATACCACCCATAATAGGCATAATGATATCCAAGAGCACAATATCGATATTTGCGTCTTTTTTAAGGATATCCAGGGCATCCATTCCATTAACAGCTTCGATTACCTCAGACACATTATCCGCTTTGTTCAACATTGACTTGATAAGTTTTCGGTTAATCATATCATCATCAACGGCTAAAATACGCAAATTGTTATTACTCATATACACCACTTTCTCTTGGATTTACCAATCTATTGACTGTATCTTACCAATTTTTAATGGAAATAGAAAGCTTTTATTCTGTTTTAGACGAATTATACCTACAGAACTTTCCGATTTGTAATTTTTGATAAAGATTATTGAGTCTCCATGATCTGAGAATCTAGGGAACTCATTAACACCTGTTGCCGTAAGACGACGGATGAAATCTGATCGGGTACTGATCAGGTGAAGGTTGAAAGTATTATGGGAAAACTCATTCGCACTTTCACGGGATTTGTAGACGATATAATTCTTATGTGCTGCCAATGCAACGTTACTTTTTCCATAATAGACCATCTGTTGTACACCGCGTGAACCTATCTTTTTGGAGAACACATTCGGATAGCCAAGACGATTGGAAACAAAGGCGATTTCTTCTTCATCCTCCAAAAACTGCCCTCCAACATCGATACCGCTGTATTGTGTCAGTCGTTCTACCTGCTTAGTCTCTGTATTAAAGAGATAGACATCAGGCTGACCCTCAGGTGCCATCGTCACAAGAAGCCTTTTGCCATCCTTACTCACATCCGAACAGACCATCATCCCGTCACTGTCAAGGACTTTTGCACTCTGTCCCGTACGTCTATCCATCTTATAGAGTGTAGGTTTGGAAGCATCCAGAGCTGTATAATAAAAACTTGTCTGCTTTTCATCTGCCCAATGAGGAAAGACATTAAGCCCCCCTTTGACGATCACATGCTGATAAGTCAAGGTATAGTCAGAAATAACGATCTCGCTCTCATTAGGTGATGTCAAACGGGAAATCAATACATATGACTTCATCCATTCAACACTTTCAGCACCGATGAACTCATTGATATCTGCAGCTATATTATGGATTAAAAAGACATAGAGATTCTCTTTTTTAATACGGAAGTTGCGTTCGCGGACAACACTGTTATCAGCAGCGGTAATAAGCTTATAATCACAATTAAGATGTCCGTTATCGTCTTCTCGAAGTCTATAACGTAAGACATAGTCACGTTTTGTATTATTGACATCGACATCATCTGCATCAAACTCATTGATGCTGTAATTATCATACACATTAAAACTTGCAAGTACACTCAAGTCACTGACTAAGACTTTGAAAAACTTCTTTGTCAGTCTGTCTTTATAGTCAATCGAGGCATCTTCAACAGATATAGATGGTAGTTTATCGACTTTTTTGATGACTTCGATCGTTGCATCCGCAGCAAAAAGATTAAAGGCCAAAAAGAGCATTATTAGAATTTTATACAATGTTATTCCTTCGCAGTTAAAATAATATCTAAGCTGACAGCTTTGTTGTCCTTATGCGCCGGAAATTGTCCCAGTGCATTCAAACAGGCATCAACAGCTTCATCAAAGAGTGTATCACCGGTGTATGATATCACCCTAAAGGAAACCAATGACCCGAACCTGTCGATTTCCAGACGGACTTTTGCCGATTTTCCAACCGAATCAGCCGGAGGGAAAAACTTAGAATAGATTTCAGCATGTATTTTAGCCAAATATTCGTCGACTACACCAGAAGACTCTCCGACAATCTTTATCTCCTGTTTGGAAAGCTTCAGATTTTTCACCAAAGAGCTTGCCTGCGTCGATTTAACGGTCTTGGTGTCTTTTGTCTTAATACGTTTTTGTATCTTTTTAATAAACTTGTCATCAACAGCTGACTTCTTTGTCTTGTTACGCTTGACCAGTTTTTTCGTCTTGACTTCACCAAAGAGTGAAGAGAGATCCGTGTTGACTTTTTTAGGTGGTGTCTCGATAGTCTCTAAGACCTTTTTGTCAACCTTTTCCTCTTTGACCTGCTCCGTTTTTGTTGTCTTTACCGGCGGTGCCGTAGGAATATGATTCAAATTGACAGCAATATAATCTGAAGAACTCAATTGAATATGCTTGATCCTTGTTTCTTGAAGAATAAACAGAAAAAATAAAAGTGTGAATGAGATAAAAAGAACAAAAGAGACAATGCCACCCAAATAGAAATAGTAGTCATTATTACGTACAAGCAAAGAGTTATCCGTTAGTGGCTAAAGATACTTCAGTAAAGTTCGCCCGTTTAACTGTTGAGAGGATAAACATCACCTCGCCATAACCAAGGTCCTTGTCGGCTGAGATCATTACCGCTGATTTTGTATCAAGCTTTTCTTGGGCATAAAGATAAAAGTTGTCAGCAAAATCCTCCACCTTGAACTTTTCACCATTAACCATAAGTTCCCTGTTTTTATTAATGGAGATATGTACCGGCGGCTTTTTTGTCAATGCTTTTTTGGCCGAACCCTTTGGAAGCTTTATTAGCTCTTCATAGACGATGGTCGGAGCAATCACCATCAAAATAGCCAATAAAACCAACATCACATCCACTAGGGGTGTGATATTAAGTTCAGGGTTTTCATCCCATTCATAGTGCATAAGTTTACACTTCTTTTGATTTTGCAATCAACGCGTCAGACTGCATACGGATAAGTCCTGAGAGTTCATACGCTTTACGCTTAAGCAGTTGATGGAAGGTATAAGCAAAAATTGCCACAAAGATACCCGCAGCTGTTGCGATAAGTGCATCAGAGACACCGACAGCAATCAAAGACATTGAAGCAGATGCTTGGCCAATGTCTTTAAAGGTATCCAGGATTGATACAACCGTACCGAACAGACCTATAAACGGAGACGTTGAGGCTACAACAGACAAGACACTAAGTCCTTTCGTCGCATCTTTTGTCGCCGCATATTGACAAAGGTCCAATATCTCTTTACTTATGTTACTTGT
>JBFEWG010000156.1:0-3951 GCA_041546465.1 Sulfurimonadaceae bacterium | reverse complement strand
TGTTTACGTGAACTGACTTAAGGACCGTATATTTACGAACCTTAGTTGGGATAGGGATTGGTCCGCGGATTTCAGCACCAGTGCGTTTTACAGCTTCTACAATTGAAGCAACTGATCTGTCAAGAACGCGGTGATCATAAGCGCGAAGCTTTAATCTAATTTTTTCCATAATTTTCCTTTAAAGAACTCGTTAATTCCGCAGGTCTGCATTGCAAAAAAGCAGAACTAACCCAAATTGGAACGGAAATTATAGCCACATCTATTTGCAAGGTCAAGGGTTTTGGGGGCTTTCCGGGGAATTTATCATAAATTTATTTCCTTTTTAAAAGGAAAGAGTAATTAGGTAAAAGCAAAAAACCAATAAAAAATCTTTATTCTTTGAAAATTTGATACCAAATTTCAAATCCAAAAACCGTTTCTTCCTTTTAGAAAGGAAATGTTATACTTCTTAAAATAGATAAAAGAGTACAGATGCTAGATGCCTTATATAACCTCTCGAATAAAAAGACCAACTTTCTGCCACGAAAGTATCAAGTTCTAAAACCCTATACAATCATAAAAGGTGCAGCAAAAACGGGGAAGACATCTATTATCAAACAGTTTCTTTCTGTTTTACCCGGAAGCTCCTATCTATATATAGACCTGAATGACCTGCGTATAGATATTGATACCGTTAAACAGGAGCTGACAGAATTTTGCCGTGATAACAAGATTCACACCCTTGTCATAGAAAATTATGATCCATCTATTCCCTTACCCAATGTCACTCAGATCATATTATCGACTGAAAGCGATCTTCACATAGATGGTTTTGATACATTAAACATATATAACCTTGACTTTGAGGAGTTCCTTGCCTTTGATTCAAGATATGACACCCTGGATAATGCCTTTACCCATTTCCTGCAGACAGGATCATATCCGGAGCTCTACTTTGTACACCAGGATAACAGGCAAAAGCAACTGCAAAATATACTCAGACTTTCCCTTAATCCTTTAGAGCTGCAGATCATGATACATTCAGCGCGACTTCTTGGACAAAAGGTCTCTGCCTTTCAAATGTTTGAACGCCTTAAACAACATCAAAAACTTTCAAAAGATATGTTTTATAAGACCTTTTACGGTTTGATGGAGAAAGGCTATCTCTATTGGGTAGAAAAGTATGAACACTCCCGTGCAACCAAGAAGCTTTATACCCTGGACTTCAACATCAAAAATGCACTGACCCTTCAGAAAGACTTTTCACGACTCTTTGAGACCTTGGTCTTTTTAGAGATGCTAAAACGGGGGTCTGAAATCTATTATGCCGAAGGCATTGATTTCTATATGCCAAAAGAGAACCGTATTGTACTGACCATGCCTTTCTCCAATGAGGATGTCCTCTTCAAGAAGATAGAGAGTATTGAGGCCTTTATTATCGAAAATGGCGTTATGCATGTCGAAGTCGTGACAATGAGCACGGAGACCAAGCTTGGTCTGCCTTATGCAGTCATAGAGATGATGCCTTTTGTACAATGGGCTATTGTCGAAGGAGAGTGATAAACCTATGACCTGTTAAGCTCTGATAAGGACATCGGCGCTGCAATATAATACCCCTGAGAGTAATCTATTCCCAACTCATCAATGATCGTATAGACATCTTCTGATGACACAAATTCCGCTACCGTTTTAACCCCGATCTTTTGAGCAAAGGATTGCATGGTTGTGACTATGTTCATATTGAACTGATCCTTATCAATATTTTTTATAAGGCTCCCATCCAGTTTTAAAATATCAGGCTGAAAATCCATGAGACGCGTAAAATTAGAATACCCGCTTCCAAAATCATCAACAGCGATTTTCACCCCATACTCCTTTACCTCACTAACAAAACTTTTTAAAACGTCAAATGCTTCAAAGCTTTCATCTTCTAGAAGCTCAAACACCATACGTTTGGCAACATCGGGCTTTTCCCTGAGCTTTTTCATAATGTGCATCCGCACCTCATCATTTTCAATATCACCACCTGCAAGGTTAATAGAGAACTCATCCGTTCTATTTTCAAAAACTTCCATGGATTTATCTATCATCAATTTAGTCAGTTGATGATAGTACTTGGCTTTTTTTGATATCTCAAGAAAATGAAAAGGTGAAATCACCTCTCCGTCAGTGTCGACCATACGGACAAGACACTCATATTTCTCAATACTCTTCGTCTTGTTATTATAGATCGGTTGGAAAAAAGGAACGAATCTATCCTCAACAACAGCGAGTTTGATTTTTTTTATCCACTCAATATTATTGGCGATGTTTTTGTGCGCTTTTTCTAACACGTCGTCGGCAAAAAGAAAAGCACTTCTTTGACGGTATGCTTCCTTAAGAGCAGTCCTTGCATTTTCATATGGCAAAGTTCCTCCAACCGACACACCCATGGTCACCAATGGGGTAAACTCATAATCATCAAACTTGATATGCTGTTGCCTTATTTCATTATATAAGGTCTGTAACATTACACCCAGCTTGTCTTTGCTCAACTCGATGTTAAGTACCAGATCCATACCGATGACAAAAATACCCGCTGTCGGATGATAAACAGTATACGAAGAGGGTTCCAAGGGAAAACTCTTGACTAATAAGTCGACAAACTCAGACTCCATCTTCTGCAAGACATCAAGTGTATAAAATCCTGTTAATCTTTCATATCCGTCTAACGCAAGAACAATGACAACAGGATCGTTCATCTTCTTGATGTCACTTTGTAAGGCACCTCTGTTCGGCAGACCTGAAATGGGGTTTTGTGTTGCATCAATATACTTCTTGTTCAATTGGCACATGTTTACATATGAACGGCAACGGGCCTTTAGTTCATGCTTATCAAACGGTTTACTGACAAAATCATTAACACCTGCTTCCAATGCCTTGATACGGTCTTCTTTTTCATTTAGAGATGTGATCATCAATATCGGAGTACGCTCTAACTCTGAGTTTTGACGAATAGCAGCAGTCGCTTCAAAGCCATCAACATTTGGCATCACCGCATCCATCAGTATGACATCAGGTTTTAGACTGTTAGCCATCTCTATAGCCTGCTTCCCGTCTTCAGCTTCGATAAACTCATACCCTTCTTCTTTTAACGCTAATTTGATGACAAAACGATTGTCATCTTGATCATCGACTATTAAGATTTTCGGTTTTTCATTCATTGTATGCCCCTTTCAGGATTTCAACTAACCCTCTTAGTTCATTGAAGTGCTGTTCATAAGCAATTTCCTGCTGGTTCTTAGCTGCTGATTCAAGCGTGTTGACTATTTCTCTGATCTCATCAAGCCCTATGTTCGCAGCAGAACCTCTTATGGCGTGTGATGTCGCATAGATCATATTGTAGTCTTGTTCTTTTATAGCCTTCTCAATAGTGTTTAATTGATCATCGACTTTATTGACAAACATCCCCAACATCATCTCAATATCTTCTTTGTCGTACCCCATTTTTTCAGCTAATGCATCTAGATCCAGGGAGCTTGTATTCTCATCACTCTGTGATTTTGATGAAAACTCCTCTTTCTCTTCTGTTAACATATCTTGTTGCTCCTCTGCTTCTTCTGTTACCTCTTCTACTTTTGTCAGATAAGAGTGCAATATTTCTAGCATCTTCTGTTTATCTATCGGTTTGGTCAGATAATCATCCATACCTGCTTCCAAGAATCTTTCTCTGTCTCCTTTGAGAGCATTGGCCGTTAAAGCGACTATCGGCGTATGTACAAGACCTTTTTCCTTCTCAAGTTCAAGGATTTTGGCAGTCGCGTCGGTTCCGTTCATGTTTGGCATGTTCTCATCCATAAAGACGAGATCATATTTACCATTTTCAAACATCTTAACTGCCTCAAGACCATCATTGGCAAACGTAAACTCGAGATTCAGACGTTTGAGTATGACGCTCATCAAGTACTGGTTCGCTTCTTGATCCTCGGCAAC
>JBFEWG010000148.1:0-4484 GCA_041546465.1 Sulfurimonadaceae bacterium | reverse complement strand
CCTTCGGCAGGGCTTCTTCATTTTAAAACCCTTCAAAAATTTTAATCTATTTTGTTATGACAATATATAAATGATGTATTCTTGGTATGTAGAAGTTGTTCTTTTACAGAGGAATAGAAGTAATTAAAGCAGATGCCCCATCTGGTCTTTTTTGACCTGGAGATACTCTTCATTATATTTATTCGTATCAACAATGATAGGCAGTCGTTCGACGATCTCGATTGCCTGAAGTGACTTGATCTTCTCGGGGTTGTTCGTAAGCAGCTTGATACGGTTGATATGGAAGTGCTTCAAGATATCATGGACGATCTCATAAGAACGAGCATCGGCAGGAAAACCAAGCTGATGGTTGGCTGCGACAGTATCGAAGCCTTTGTCTTGAAGTGCATAGGCATTGACCTTGTTAAGCAGGCCGATATTACGCCCTTCCTGGCGCAGGTACAGGACCATACCGCCCTCTTTGGCAATCATCTTCAAAGCAACCTCAAGTTGGTCACCGCAGTCACATTTTAAAGACCCCAGCGCATCACCGGTAAGGCATTCGGAGTGTACGCGGACAATTGGCGTATCAGAAAGATTGTCGGTAAATATTGCGAGATGTTCTTTGTGGTGCTCTTTAAATGTCTGTATTTTGAATGTACCGTGTTTAGTGGGTAAAATAGCAACTTCAGAGAGTTCAAGGGTCATGTTTAACTGCTTTTTGTAGATTGATTTGTTAAAATTGTCTGATATTTTAATAATTATAAAATTATATCATTATTTTTTTCTCACAAAGGTTAAGAATGTTCCATCGTTTCCGTCGTCTACGTATTAATCCACAATTGCAACACCTTGTCAGAGAGACAAGCCTGTCGGTCAATGATTTTATCTATCCTCTTTTTGTACGCCCTGGCGAAGGGATCAAGACGGAAGTCGCATCGATGCCGGGCGTCTACCAGATGAGTATTGACGAGGCAATCAAGGAGTGTGAGACATTGAAGTCATTGGGGCTTTATTCGATCATACTTTTCGGTATTCCGGATGTCAAAGATTCTGTCGGTTCAGATGCATTGTGCGAGCACGGTATCATTGCACAGGCAGTGAGAGCTATTAAAGAAGCACATCCCGAGATGTTTGTGGTGACAGATCTGTGTTTTTGTGAATATACAGATCATGGGCACTGTGGCATCATCGATATGGAACGTGAGACCGTCGATAACGATTCGACACTTGAACTCTCTGCTAAGCAGGCGGTTGTACATGCTAAAGCGGGCGCAGATATGATCGCCCCTAGCGGTATGATGGATGGTATCATCGAGACGCTTCGCAAAGCATTGGATGAGGGTGGATATAGTGATCTTCCTATTATGGCGTACTCGACAAAGTTCTCAAGCGGGTATTACGGACCCTTTAGAGATGTGGCCGAGTCTGTACCGAGTTTTGGTAACCGTTCGACGTATCAGATGGACCCTGCAAACCGCCTTGAAGCGATTGCCGAGAGTATTGAAGACGAGGCGCAGGGTGCAGATATATTGATGGTTAAACCTGCACTGGCTTATTTGGATATTATCCGTGACATCAAAGAGAACACGACACGTCCGCTTGCAGTCTATAATGTAAGCGGTGAGTACGCAATGCTCAAGTTTGCCGGTCGTGAAGGGCTTATTGATTATGACAGGGTCATGATGGAGACGATGATAGGCTTTAAACGTGCCGGTGCAAGTATTATTATTTCGTATCATGCCAAAGAGGTTGCCGTACTTCTAATGTCCCCGAAGTAGATTCTGTATGATCCAGATGATTTTATACTTCCTAAGCCGCTTCAGCGTGAAGATAAAAGTGGCTTTTCTGATCATTTTTTTGATCTCAGGAGTACTGTTTTGGAACATATCTTACCTTAATGATACGATTGCGTATAACGAGAAGACCAAAAAAATTCTGGCTGCGTTTAATACTGCAGAAAAATTTAATACTATTTTGTACAGTCTGCAAAATGAGCGCGCTTACTCGATAGCATTTGCTGAACATGGAAAAGACAGAGAGAAGCTTGAGACAGTCCGTCAGGAGACGGATGCATACTTGAAAATGTTCGGTTCATGCAAGCGCAACCTTGAAGTTATCCCCAATCAAAAGATCAATGACAAACTTGCGCTGTTGACGAATGAGATCAAAGAGATTCAGAATATTCGTGCAGAGGTGGACAGCTCCAACATCGAAGGAGATGAGATTGTCCGTTATTATACGGATGCTTTGATAAAGCATTTTATTGATCTGATCGCCTTGATGACAACACGGATCGAGTCAAATGATTTCAATGCCTATTTTAGCCTTATTTCGGCGATAGAGTATACCTCTTTGGAGCAGGCCCTGGTACAGGTGGCAGTAGGGCGGGAGGAGATCTTTGATCAATCCTGGTATGACCTGATATCCACACAGGATGCAAAGTCACAGACCTACCTTGACCGGTTTAAAACATATGCCGAACCGGAGGTCATCAAAGCATATTATGCACTTTATTCAACTTCTGCCTTTATCCATCTTAATCAAATGCTTGAAGAACTGAAACGGCAGGTAGGAGAGAAGGTCTCGGGTATTGATATCGACGTCTGGTTCACTTATTATGATACCTATATGAGGGATATCAAAGCGGTTGAAACACTTAACAGCCGTGCCGTACAGAACAAGATAGAATCTATCATTGCAAAAGAGAATGCCAAGTTCAATAAAAATATCATGTTGCTTCTATTACCACTGTTGTTTGTAGTTGCTGTGGCATGGTTCATCTTCATCGATATTAAAAAGTCGTTGCAGACACTGCTGGGTTTTCTCAAGGAGAAAGGCTCAAGCAGCGGAGACCAGATACTCTTGCTGCAATCGAAAAGTGAACTCGGAACGATCTATCGTACCCTGTTTGATTTTAACAATAAGGTCAAGGATCAGATCAAGATCATTGAACACAGTTATGAGACCGATGCACTCACAAGTATTCCCAACCGTAACAGACTGCTAAAAGAGATGGAAGAGATGCAGGAACAGGGACATCACTTTACTGTCATCTATATCGACATTCATAACTTCTCACATATCAATGACAGTTTCGGTCAGGAGATCGGTGATATCTATCTGCAGGAGACGGCACAGATCCTTAAAGAGATCGCAGGCTCAATCAGCTCCGATAAGCTTTTGGAGACAGATGTCTTTAGAATGGGTTCGGATGAATTTGTCCTGATCTGTTCACATGCACAGTACATCAATCTGCTTATCAATAAACTCAAAGAGATCTATATTATCGAACATGAAGATATTGACATGCCGCTCTCCTTTACGTTTGGTATTGCCAACTCCGATACAAAACACTCCCAGGCCTCGTTGTTGAGTCGTGCCGAGATCGCTTCACGATATGCCATTCGTATGCATAAACGATATGCCTATTATGATGAGGATGCCCTTTTGGAAAAACGACATAAGGCAAACCTTGAGTGGGTCAAAAAGATTGCCACCGCTTTTAATGATGGATTGTTTGCTGTTCATTTTCAGCCTATTGCCAATACCGGTGATAGAAAAATCATCAAATATGAAGTCCTTATCCGTATGTATGACAAAGAGAAAAAGATAATGATTTCACCTGCGGAGTTTCTTGGCGTCCTTCAAAAGTCCGGGCATGAGAAGGAGTTGACAAAACTTATCATCGATCAGAGCTTCCAATCGTATGAGAAGTGTCAGGTCGATCTCTCGCTTAATATGACAAGAGAGGACCTGGATGACGATATGGTGGATTATCTTATCTCCAAGGCAGCCTATTACAATGTACCGCCACATGCGATAGTAATAGAACTGGTGGAGTCAGAAGAGCTACTTAAAGGAAACTATATTACAATCATCAATGAGATTAAGCATGCCGGTTTTAAAATCGCTATAGATGATTTTGGTACCGGGTATTCAAATTTTGCATATTTAACACAGTTAAAGCCAAATTTTATTAAGATTGACGGTTCTTTGATCGAGCATATCGATACGAATGATGAACAGCGTCAGGTTGTCGAAGGGATTTACCACTTTGCGTATAAACTCGGCATCGAGGTGATCGCAGAGTTTATTACCAATGAAAGCCTGCTTCAAGCTGTCCAAGAGATAGGTATAGAGTATGTTCAAGGTTATTACATCGGTGATGTGGTGAGTTGTGAAGAAATCAAGCAGATACAAGGAATTCAGTGAGACATTTTTTAACATTAAGAGATTACTCCAAGGAAGAGATCCTGGAGATTATAGAACTGGGTCTAAAAATCAAAAAAGAGTTCAAAGCCAAGGCACAACCGCCATATCTTAAAGGGCAGACACTGTCGATGATCTTTGAAAAAAGCTCGACACGTACCCGTGTCAGTTTCGAGTCGGGGATCTTTCAGCTCGGTGGTCATGGACTTTTCCTTTCCAACAAAGATATCCAGCTTGGGCGTGGTGAACCTGTCAAAGATACCGCCAGAGTCATCTCAAGCATGACGGACATG
>JBFEWG010000127.1:0-5432 GCA_041546465.1 Sulfurimonadaceae bacterium | reverse complement strand
GATAGCACATCAGTGGAGGCAGCCCATCACCATTATCGCTATGAGTGCAAACAATATGCTTGTCGATGTCGAATTGGGCAATATCTCTGAGAAGACGCTGCGAGATGAAGCCAACAGTATTGTAGAACAGGCACAGTATCTCTCCAAGACGATCGATGATTTTAGGAACTTTTTCCGTCCGAACAAAGAGAAAGAAAAGGTCAGGATCCAAGATGTATTGACCGAGGCAATCGCAATCATCGGAAAAAGTCTTGAAAATGACAAGATCACACTCACTATCAAGGAAAATGAAACAGGACAGATAAGGACCTACTCACGTGAACTGCTGCAAGTCTTTTTAAACCTCTTAAAAAATTCCAAAGAGGCATTGGTTGAACATACCAAAGAAGAGCGTCATATCGATATAGATATAGACAGCGATGAGAATACCATCACCACAACCATCTGTGACAATGGCGGGGGGATCCCTGAAAAGACGATTGAAAAGATATTTGACCCCTACTTCTCTACAAAAAATGAAAAAACCGGTACAGGACTTGGCCTTTACATGTCTAAGACGATTATCGAGAAACATCTGCATGGAGAAATAAGCGTGACAAGCAAAGGTCAGACGACCTGTTTTACAATAACTATACCCAAAAACTTGCAAGAGGAAACAGCACATGAATGACATGGAACTGTTAAGAGAAAAGATCAAAGCACTCAAAGAAAAAGTGAATTCACTCAATATCCTGGTCGTTGATGACGAAAAGCAGCTGCGCGAAAAGACAGCTGACTTTATGGCTAAGTTCTTTAATAAAGTTGATTGTGCCGAAGATGGTGAAATCGCATTAAAGATGTTTAACGGGAACACCTCCTATGATATCATCATCACGGATCTTCAAATGCCAAATATGACCGGAGAGAAGTTGATTGAAGCGCTTAGAAATATTGCTCCGGAACTTTTCATTGCCGTGATGACAGGAACACCTGACTTGGATGAGGAGCTCAAACAACAATGCGACATCTGCCTTGGCAAACCCGTTGGTCTGAATGATATGTTAAAGGTGATGGAAATGCTCGCTGAAAAGAAAAAACTATGACTATTCTTAAGCTTTCGCTGCGGTATCATGATGCAGGCTAAAAACCTGGATGCGGATTGCAAAGTGTTCTTCGGGACAAGTAGATGTTAACTGCCGACACTATACATGAACTGCAAGAACTCTCAGCAGGACTTACACTCTTATACGTGGAAGACAATGATGGTCTGCGGGAGAAAGCGCTTATACTTCTGAAGAAGCTATTTGTCAATGTCATCTCTGCATCAGACGGACAAGAGGGATATGAACTTTTTAAGCAATACCGTCCGCAGATAGTGGTCACCGATATCCGTATGCCTGGCGTTGACGGCATGGAAATGATCAAACAGATAAAACAGCTTGATCCCTCCGTAAAGTTTATCATCACCTCTGCTTTTGATGATAAAGAGTATCTTCTTCAAGCCATTGACCTTGGTGTGTTTCATTATATTAAAAAGCCTGTTAAGGTCGATGAATTGACCGAGACGCTTATCAAGTGTATTGATTCGATCAGTGTCGATGAGAACAGTTCCCTTTTCAACAGCTACATGGAAGACATGCTCAACTACCAAAGCGACTTGCTGGCTTTGATGTCAAGAGGCAAACCTCTCTTTGTCAATCAGATGTTTCTGGATTTTTTCAATATAGAGAACATCAATGAGTTTGATGCAAGATATCCGGACTTCGGTGCATTACTACTGGAGCACAAAGGCTTTTTATATAATCATGATGAGACCTACTGGTATGATGAGTCACGCAAAGGACTAGACAAACTCTTTCACGTAAAGATCAAGGACCACAGCGGTAATAACAAGCATTTTATTTTAAAGATGCATCCCGTACCAAAGCGAGAAAACATCTATATCATGTCGCTTAATGATATAACAGACCTGAACCTTTTGTCTCTGTTTGACAGTAAGGCAGTGGAAAACGATGACAAGATAAAAAACCGCCGCACAATCGTCAACTTGCTGGAAGTCATTCAAAAGAACAGTGCGGAGATAAAGATCCACAATTTTTATAAAGGCTTGACGATCACCAACCTTGGATTGATACTCGATATTCAGGATGAACATATCACTATCAAGACCTCCTTCATGCAGCAAAAAGCCGCCCAAATCCAAAAAAGTATTTTGATCTCTTCAGAGATATTTCCCACTGCAATACTGTGTGAACCGATTGAAAAGATAGATTTTGAAAAACAGACTATTACCTTCAAGGAAGTGCGTTTTTTACCTCGCAATCCGACACAGAGAAAGTCCGTTAGAGTTTGTCCGGAAGAACATCATACGGTTTCACTCTTCCTGGAAGAAAGAAAGTTCTATGGGGATGTACGCATCTATGATGTCTCTGTTGAGGCAATGAAACTGGAAATGAAAGCGCTTCCGGCAGGGTTAAAAGAAAGCACTCCTGTTTCGGTAGACATGGTCTTGGAATATGACAGAAAACCCCTGATCATCAACACGCCCGCAGAGGTAATAAGGATTGAAGAGATGTCCACCTCCTATTTTGTTGTCGTGAGCTTAACATTAACATCTGCTCACAAAAAACGACTGATCGATTATGTCGCAAAACGGCAGATGAACTTAATTCGAGAATTCAAAGGATTACAATTTGGCTAAAAGTAAAATATTATTTGATAACGGTACCCACAAGTGCATTATGTTCAGTATAGATGATGAAATGCATGAAGACAGCTTTCTCTCCGTCAATCAGTACTTACTCATACAAAATGGAGCAGGTATACTGATCGATCCGGGAAGTTCATCTATCTTTCATGAGCTTTGCGATGCGGTCTCAGAATATATCCCTATTGAGAACATCAAGCTTGTCTTTTTTTCGCATCAGGATCCTGATGTCGCGGGTTCCATCTCTGAATGGTCTGTATCGACATCGACTACCCTTGTCCTGCCAAGTATTTGGACACGGTTTATGACGCACTATGGCGTCTTGGACATTGACAGAGTCTTTTCTATTCCCGACCAAGGGACGAAAATACCTTTTGGAGATGGTTATATTAAACTGTTGCCTGCACATTTTTTACATAGTCCGGGAAACTTCAGCCTCTACGATTCTCAGTCGAAGATCCTGTTCTCAGGTGATATAGGGGCAGCCGTTGTCCCTCCAATGGCCGTCTATAAGGAAATCGATAGTTTCGAGAATCATCTTCCTTATCTTGAAAGTTTTCATAAACGCTATATGGCAAGCAACAAGGTCTGTAAAGCATGGGTCAAAAACATCTCTGCACTTTCTGTTGACATGATCGCTCCGCAGCATGGCGCCTTGTTTAGAGATGAGAATGTCCAAAAGTTTTTAAATTGGTTTGATGAATTGGAATGCGGTTCAGATCTTATTGAAAATATATATTAAAAAGACAAACTAAAAATTGTTAAGCACCTATCTCATTTACTAAGAGCTGATTCTCAAGGTCAAAATATTGCAACTTGGGGGATTTGTAAAAAGTGGTGGACAGCTAGGGATTCGAACCCTAGGTGAGTTGCCCCACACACGCGTTCCAGGCGTGCGCCTTCGACCGCTCGGCCAGCTGTCCATAACAAGCTACCGCTTGCAGGCCGAAATTATATCAAAGTTTCTTTAAAGAAGCGCAACCATACTCATAAAACAAGCCAATACAATGCTTACCTCTTAATTCAATGGCTCAAACTCTTCTTTTGCCTCACCACAGTCAGGACAAACCCAATCCTCCGGAAGATCTTCAAAGGCTGTTCCCGGAGGGATATCTGCTTCGGGATCGCCCAAAGCAGGGTCATAGATATAATCACATGTCGGACATTTATACTTTTTCATCTCATACTCCTCAAGGTGAATTGCACGTAATGCAAGAGAGTAACCACCTGGATGGTTATCCTTTAATACCATTGTAAATCACGCAATATTAATTTCCACGATAGACTCACAATTAATTTCTACTATTAGAAATCATTTAACAAAGGATAAGCAAATGAAACGGTTAATTCAAACATTATTAATAGGTGCACTGATTGGAAGTGTCGGAGTCACAACCTTGATGGCAGATGTTAAAAAAGGCCAGAAGCATTATCTCAAAAGCTTCAAATCAAAGTTTCATATGAATGGGACTAAGTTTGCAGCTTTGCATACACAAGGTGAGTGGACAGAGCTTTTTGCCAACGAGGGCAAAGGCTTTATCAAAGAGTTCTCTGAGCGTTATCCAAACGCACAAAAAACCTTAGCTAAACCCAATGCATGGAAAAAGCTTCAACACGTAAAAGACTTTGCGATCGAATATGCAAGCGACTCAGGAAACGTACCGTCTTGCGGTTAATGTTCAGGTATACCGTTGCCGCATTTGCGGCCCACTATGAATTTGTATTTAAACAAGGATTATAAGATGAAAACAGCAATATTAACACTGATGGTAGCAAGTACGATGATGATGGCTTCGAGCGGAGCAGATCTGTATAACAAATGTGCAAGCTGTCACGGGACTATGGGCGAGAAAAAAGCCCTTGGAAAGAGCAAGGTCATCAATGAGATGAGTGAAGAAGAGATCGTCATTGCCCTAAAAGGCTATAAAGACGGTTCTTACGGAGCAGCTATGAAGGGCCTGATGAAAGGCCAGGTATCTAAATTGACAGATGATGATATCAGCACACTTGCTGCACATATCGCCAACGTAAAAAAATAAAAAAGGATCCACAATGCAAAGAAGAAAATTTCTAAGCCTAAGCGTATTGGCAGCAGTAGCTGCTGTCGTACCTGCGGCAAATGCTGAAGACTTTAGAGCAACCAAGCCGACCGTATGGATCGCCCACACGGTTGATGACGCCATCATGGCAATGTACGGGACCAAAGCAACCACACAAAGCGGTGTCACGGTCACTATGGATGATATTGCAGCCAGTGGAAAGGCTGTCGCAGTCAATGTCAAATCGGACATTGATGCCAAATCTGTAGCGATCTTCCAAGATGCCAACCCTGAGGCTGCCGTAAGTTCATTTACGGTTCATGAAAACAGTATTATCGATTATGATCTTAAGATCAAACTTAAGTCTGACGGAACGCCAATTACCGTTACTGCGATCGTGGAAGGTAAAGATGGAAAACTTTATTCGGGTGTTAAGATACTGACAGTTGCCATGGGCGGTTGTGACGGCGACTAGTCTCTTTAAATAAGGTATACACCGACAACACATAAGATAGAAAAGGAATCAATTATGAAAATCAAAGCAAAACTTAAAGGCGATACCGTTCACGTTAAAGCCTTGGCAAAACACGATATGACGACTTACGATCAAGCGCAGAAGAAAACAGGGAACAGAGATGATGCGAACTTCATCACCCGTATTACTGCCTCTGTTAACGGTAAACTTGTATATGAAGTCTCTACAAGTC
>JBFEWG010000108.1:0-6776 GCA_041546465.1 Sulfurimonadaceae bacterium | reverse complement strand
TTCTGCTTGATCTTGGCTACAAGCCCCAGTCCGACATCAAACCCATCGATGTTCCTGTCTAATAAGACGACATCATAGTCATAACGATCGATGTATGCTTCTGCTTCAGAAACATCCTGTACACAGTCTACTCTAAATTCCAAAGAGAGATATGTGCTTACCAGTTTTGCAATGTCTCTATCATCTTCCAACATCAATACCCGCATCAATCACCTTACAAGTTTAGTTAAATAAAAAAGTCCGAACAAGAGAGGCTGATGAATGAGATATATCAGCAGAGAGTGCTGTCCCATCAAAGCCACTCGTCTTGTGAACTGGTTTTGCCTGACCTTCAGCCCAAAAAGCTTTTTGTCCATTACAAATACACCGATAAGCACAACGGAAAACCAGGGCGTAAAGCTGACGACGTCGACCGTATAGGCTGGGATCCCCCAATATCTGACACTATAATCAAACAGAGGATCCAACGGATAAAAACCCATGATATAACTTGCCCCGATTGCTATCCCGACAACCAAGGCTATCCGAGGGACTCTTATGAATGGAAGGACACAGACCAGAGCAAAGGCAATAAAATGTATCACACCAAAATAGATCCACTGTTGAGGAAAGACAAAATAGCTTCCGACTGATATCATGACAGAGACAAATAACAGTCTCACCACCGTCTTGATCAGTTTATCATATCGTATACCATCGATATATGCAAGATAGGCACTCATCCCCACGGCAAGCAGGAACATCGAGAGTATCAGACCGCGGAAGAGAATCCATTCGGTATCGATAGTCGTCTGATAAGAGGCATATCCAAACAGTGCCAGATCATACCCTATATGGAAAACAACCATAAGTAGTACAGCCACACCTCGCAAGAGATCCAGCTCGAAAAGTCGTTCAGATTTATTCATATAATATTGTACACAAATTAGTTATAATTGACCTGACAACACCGAAGGCACGAGGTCTGTAATGAATAAAGAAATTTTAAAGAACTATACTATTTTATACGTTGAAGATGACGAAGAGGTCCGTAAGGTAGCCGTTGAGTATTTAAGCCGAATCTGCAAAAAGGTCTATGAGGCTGAGAACGGTAAAGCCGCATTGAACATATGGAGGGATGAAAAACCTGATATCATCATCACTGATATTTCTATGCCGAAAATGAACGGTATCGACATGGCACGTTATATCCGCAGCGAAGATCAAAAAACACCGATCATTGTCGCCACAGCCTATACTGATCAGGACTATCTGCTCAAAGCTGTCGAACTTCAACTGGTCAAATACATTGTTAAACCTATCACAAAAGACAAACTGATGGGGGCATTGGAACTCTCTGTAGAACGTATGGAAGATAAGAGTAAATTCTCCCTTCCTCTATCACAAGAGTGCGCCTACAATGCCTTTTCCAAAGAGATACTATGTAATGGGGAGTCTATCAAACTGACCAAGAACGAGCTCCTCTTCCTTGACCTTCTCGCCTTCAATACTTCCCGTGTCGTTAAGTATGAAGAGATCGAGGCACAGGTCTGGCCTTATGAGGGCATGAGTTCGGATGCTATCCGCTCTTTGGTCCGGGCATTACGTAAAAAACTTCCTGACAATGCTTTGGAAAACATATCCGGCGTTGGGTACAAACTAAACGTTTATAAAGAGGATTGATTCTTATTGACTCAGAAAGGAGATCCTCCGGCCCCTCTTCTTTCGCTTTGTCTAAACAGATGTCGCTCACTTATACAAGCGTGATAACAAACTTCGTGTCTTCAGGTGTACATTCAACAGTTAATGAACCATTCATATGCTCTTGTATAATCATCTTCGACATATATAGTCCCAGGCCTGTTCCATGGTTTTGTTTGGTTGAGAAATAGGGCTCAAAAATCTTCTGTATCTCTTCAGGTTTAATACCGCTTCCATTGTCACATACTGATATCTTGATAGTATCATTCTCTTCTTCTATCAAAACTTTTATCTTTTTATCTTCAACACCTTCCAAAGCTTCCTGAGCATTCTTCAATAAGTTCAGCAGGACCTGTATCATCTCATTCTTGTACAAGACAAGTGTTTTACCGCAATGGTACTCTTTGCTAAGCTCAATATTATTTTTTTCAAGACTCTTCTCAATAAGACCTATCGCACTGTCAACAAGTCTGCAGACCTCGACTTCCTCTTTCTCTTTGTCCGGTTTGAAAAAGTTCCTGAAATCATCAATAGTGTGGGACATATACTCTAAAAGCTGTTCCCCCTCTTTCAGCTTTTCATCCAGATATTCCCTTGAGAGTGTTCGCTCATCATAAGCACCATCGATGTTCATCATGACATAAGACATCTGGTTCAGCGGCTGCCTCCATTGATGCGCGATCATCGATATCATATCTCCCATCGCAGCCATCTTCGACTGTTGGATAAGCATCTTTTCCTTTTCACGTTGTGCCTCAACCTCCTGGGCAACACGTTCTTTAAGGGAGTCGTTCAACTCATGCAAAGCATTTTCACGCTCTTTTACACGCTGCTGATAATTGATGAATATCTCACTGATCCTGCGTGAAAGCGCAAGGGTCAGGAAGATGACAAAAACAGCCAGGATAAAAGAGAACATCACGATGGTCTTGATCTCTTCTTCAATTTCATCTTTCAATTGTGCCTGCTGTTTGTCGATTGCTTTTTGGATGTTGAGCGAATAAAATCCCGTCGTTATTACCCAGTCAAAAGGCTTAAAGTAGTAACTCAAGGTCGTCTTTTGAGAATACTGCTTATACTGCCTTGACTTTGATATGTAGGTAATATACTCGTGATTGTTATTCATCGAATTCTCAAGCTGTGCTTTGATATAGGCAAAACCGTTCTGGTCTTTGAGTTCAAGTATGTTCGAGTTGAGTTCCATCTCAGGATGGTAGATGATGCGTCCTTCCGAATTGACGATATAGAAATATTCATCAGGATCTGTCTGAATGGCTGAGAGAGTAGAAATAATACCCTTTTTTATACGCTCATACTCGTCATAATAGTGCATCCCCGTACCAAAGAACCATCCGTAATGTCCAAAGTCCTTCAAATACATCAACTGCACAAGCGGCTTCTTCGGATCAAAACGTGTCTTTAAGAAAGCTTCTCCATGTGTGTTGACAGCCTCTATCTCCTCACGGATAATATAGCGGCCATCAGCATCCTGATAATCCATCAGGTTTCTTTGAAACTCTTTTTGACGGGCCAAAAGATTGTTTCCCTTCTTATCCGTGACCCAGATAAAGTCCTTTTTGTTGTTCCACTCCATCCGTGAAAGCGCACCCAGGATCAACATCTTCACCGCCTGTTCGTTGTAGCCCCTGGAATAACGTTGATGAAGATAGGTTGCCGTGTCATAGGCAATGTTGATCCGTGAGACCAACTCTTGCTCCATGGGTATCTGCATATTCTGATGCTTGGTACTTATAAGAAGATACAACGACTTCAAACGCTCTTGCAGTTTTTGTTTCTCACTGATAATATATTCCTGCTTGAGACGTTCACTTTCGATCTTAAAATGCTGATGACGGTAAGAGATATAGAAATAAACAATAAGAAGTGTCAGCATAATAGTCGCAAGGACCGGTACGATGATCATCAGACGCGGGATGTTCTTTTCGCGTAAAAAGTTACTCATCTATCTCTGCCTTTTCCAAGAGAGAGTTTTCTATCTGCTTCTTCGTCTTGATCCCGAGCTTTTTCATGTCTTCGGTACGTTTGATAAGATTGCCTGTACCCGTACTGAGCTTCTTCATCGCATCTTTATAGGTGTCTTGTGTCCTGGAGAGCTGTCCGCCTATCTTTTCCATATCTTCTACAAATCCGACAAACTTGTCATAAAGATTGGCCGCTTTTTCCGCGATCTCCTGTGCGTTTTGCTCCTGTCGTTCATTGCGCCAGATATACTCGATCGTACGCAGTGTCACGAGTAGCGTTGAAGGTCCGACGACCATAATGTTCTGCTTGATCGCTTCTTGAAAAAAGTTCGAGTCCTGCTCAAGTGCAAGCATATAAGCACCCTCAATAGGCATAAACAATAAAACGAAATCAAGACTTTTAAGACCGGGAAGTTCCTCATATTTTTTCTCACTCAGTCCTTTGATATGTGCACGTACCGAAGCGACATGCTGCTTCAGTGCACTGCCCTTTTCTGTCTCATCCTGGGCATTCATATAATGCTCATACGCGACCAACGAGACCTTCGAATCGATAATGATATCTTTCCCGTCAGGCAGATGTAGCAATACATCCGGTCTGAAGAGTTTTCCCTTATCATCTTTATAGCTTCCTTGTATCTCGTATTCATACCCTTCACGAAGGCCGGAGCTTTCAAGTATCTTTTCCAGGATAAGCTCGCCCCAGTTCCCCTGGGTCTTATTCTCTCCCTTGAGCGCCTTGGTGAGATTGTTGGCGTCATCGCTGAGGCGCTCATTCAAAGAACGCAGTTGTATGATCTGGTCTTTGAGAAGATGTCTCTCTTTCGTCTCTGTAATATAGTTCTCTTCGATCTTCTTACCGAAGGCGTTGACCTGTTCTTTAAAGGGTTTTAAGATCGTATCAAGCTGAAGACGGTTCTGTTCGGCATGTACTTTTGATTTTTGCTCGAAAATATCATTGGCCAGCTTTGAGAATTGAAGCTTCATATCCTCCTCAGCCTGTTTCAACAACGCAAGCTTTTCGCCGTTTTGACTTTTTTCTTCTTCCAGACGAACCCGTAGCTCTGAGCTTTCAGCAATCAGTTGCGAATATTTCTCCTCGATGCTCTTAAGGCTCCTGACCTGTTCTTTGAGCATCTCTTTTTCCGCTTCCATGGCTGAAAGCATTGTCTGGAGCCCTAGGTTCTCTTCACGGACTGCCTCCTTCTTCTGCCCTAAATCGTTTAATCGGTACTCCAAATCTTCTTTATCTTCCCCAAGGCGAACAAGCTCTTGCTCCTTTATCTTTATCTTTGAAGAGAATATGACATAGCTCATGCTTATCCCAAACAAAATCCCTGCGACAGAGCCTATCAATAAAATATAATCCATAAAAATTTCCTACTCGTTTCTAATCGACTTATTATACAGAAAATAGATTTTATTAATCCAATGTTAGGCTGAGCACTAATAGCTATACTTATGCTAGTTATTAGTATAGTTTAAGTATAATTCCGCAAAACAAGAGAATCGTTCGGTTCTTAACCGATGTTTCTTTTAGAAAACAAGAGAATCGCTCGGTTTTTACCGATGTTTCTTAAGTAAATTAAACTTGAGACTAAGTTTTAATCATGCGGGAAGAGCCTTTGTGAGTGAAAGAACAGTCTCACACACAAAGGTACTAAATGTCAAATGACACTTCTGAAAATCAGACAATCAAATCGACTTTCGATCAATTCAACTTTAATGAAACACTTAATAAATCAATAGCAGCCGTAGGGTTTAAGGTCCCTTCTCCAATCCAGGAACAAGCCATTCCTGTCGTCATGTCAGGAGAAGATGTCGTTGCTCAGGCACATACAGGCACAGGTAAAACTGCTGCTTTTGGTCTTCCGGCGATCAACGCCATCAGCGGTGAAGGTGTTCAAGTCCTTGTCATCACTCCTACACGCGAGCTTGCCAACCAGGTTTCTGACGAGCTTTATCTCTACGGCCGTAACTCTCATGTACGTACCGTTACTATTTATGGCGGACGTTCATACAGCCGTCAAGTTGACCTCGTCCGTCGCGGGGCACAGATAGTCGTGGCTACGCCGGGTCGTCTTTTGGATATGCTCTCAAAAAATATGATCAAAGACTTCGCACCGAAAATGGTCATCCTTGATGAGGCAGATGAAATGCTTGACATGGGATTTCTTGATGATATCAATGAAATCTTTGTTCACCTTCCTAAAGAACAACAGACCCTACTTTTCTCTGCGACAATGCCGGCACCGATTAAAAAACTTGCCGATCGTATCTTGAAAGATCCGACATACATCTCTATTACAAAAGAGGAGACGACGAACACCAACATCGCACAAAATTACTATGTGATCGATGAGAATGAACGTGATGATGCCATGATCCGTCTACTTGATGCCGATGAAACAAATAAGACCGTCGTCTTCTGCCGTATGAAACGTGAAGTAGATCGTGTCTCCAATGTTCTCTCTGCTGCAGGATACTCGGCAAAAGGTCTGCATGGAGATATGGAGCAGGACCAGCGTGAAGCAGTGATCAAAGGTTTCAAGTCTTCAGCTATCGATGTACTTGTAGCGACAGATGTCGCAGCCCGCGGTATCCATGTCAATGACGTCTCCCACGTTATAAACTACCATATTCCTTTTGATCCGGAGTCTTATGTCCACCGTATCGGACGTACCGGGCGTGCAGGAAGCAAAGGTGTTGCGATCACTCTGGTAACGCCTCATGAGTTTAAAGAACTCCAACGAATCAAGCAAAAAGTCGGTACGACAATGGAACAGTGCTATGTCCCTACAAAAGATCAAGTCGTTCAGGGACGCTTAGGCAGTCTTGCTGATGAGATCATCAAACAAAAGATCTTCGATGAGGCGCATCAGATCGTTGAAGCAATTTCAGACTCTTGTGACCATGAGACAGCCTTGTATAAGGTCATCTCTGTCTTATTGAGAAAAGAACCGGTCAAGGGTCCGGAACATATCGGAATCAATGAAGAGAAACTTGCGAAAATTCTTGCACGTATCGATTCACGCAACAACAGCCGCGGTGGTAAACGTCGTGGCGGTGGCTACCGTGGAAACCGCAGTGGAAGCCGTAGCGGCGGTGGTTATC
>JBFEWG010000020.1:0-21383 GCA_041546465.1 Sulfurimonadaceae bacterium | reverse complement strand
TTTTTCTAAAAAAAACTTTAAATTTTTCTAAGACTGTGTTATAATCCCATCTAAATTTTACCTGTGAGGACGCTAAATGCGCATTCTTATTATAGAAGATGAAGTTACACTAAACAAAACACTTGCTGAAGGCCTAAAAGAATTTGGCTACCAGAGTGATGTTGTAGAAAATGTTAAAGATGGTGAATACTATCTAGATATTCGTAATTACGATTTAGTATTGATGGACTGGATGCTTCCAGATGGAAATGGAATCGATATTATCGGTAATATCAAACAGAACACACCAAAGACCTGTGTTGTCGTGATCTCTGCCCGTGATGACAACGAGAGTGAAATCGAAGCGCTTAATGCCGGTGCCGATGATTATATCCGTAAGCCATTCGACTTTGATGTACTTGTTGCACGTCTTGCAGCGCGTTTACGCTTTGGTGGTTCAAACATTATCGAGATCGAAGACTTGATCATTAACCCTGAAGAAGAAAAAATTACCTATAAAGAAAAAGACATTGAACTTAAGGGTAAACCGTTTGAAGTACTTACACACCTTGCACGCCATCGTGACCAAATCGTCTCTAAAGAGCAGCTGCTTGATGCTATCTGGGAAGAGCCGGAACTTGTAACGCCAAATGTTATCGAGGTCGCTATCAACCAGATCCGTCAAAAAATGGACAAACCATTGAACATCACGACAATTGAGACTGTTCGTCGTCGTGGTTACCGTTTCTGCTTCCCAAAAGAAGTATAAACCCCTTTCTTTAAGGCATCTAGGCCTTGAAGTCCCTTCCGCGATAAGACCCAATCAAACTTTTACCTTCTTCTGTTATAATTTCTCACCTAAATAGACAAAAGAAACCATCATGTTAATATCTGAAAAAAGTATTCGTCGCCAGTTTTTAATTCAATTACTTGTTGCCTCCGCTGCTTTAATATTTATTTTCTCATCTATCCTTTATCTTTTCATCCAGCAATCAATCTATGATGATAAGAAAAAAGAACTCCTACGTATTGCAAAGAATGTCTGTGCCTATGAGTCTCTAGAAATTGTGAGAGAGGGTTCAGACAGTATTTTAGGTTTAAACATCGAAATGCTGACAATCAAGAATCAAAATGACGGCATTGATCTTATTGAAACCACTGCTGACAACAAGGTATTTCTCAGTCTCATTCACCCTTTCAATGTCAAAGAGAACAGTTACATCAAGGTTACGACAAATATTACAAACACAAAAAAACTTCTTCAGAAAATCCTGAACTCAATTTTTATTATCAATATTCTTGGCTTCATCATTATCATCATTTATGCCGTAACCCTCTCAAGCATGCTGATAAAACCGATCACTGCCTTGACAAAGCGCCTGGCCAATATGAACGAAAACCTTATCCGTCCGATCGTCACGGAACAGCTGCCTGTCGAATTCCTTCCATTGGGAGAGACCCTCAACCACCTAATCGCACGTCTGCAGAACTTTGTCAAATATCAAAAAGAACTCTTTATCGGAACAGCGCATGAGCTTAAGACTCCCCTTGCCGTCATGAAACTGAAAAACCAGGTCACACTGATCAAAAAACGTGATTCACAAGAGTACATTGAAGCAATCAAACTTAACAACAACACCATCGATGAGATGAACAAAATCATTGCTGATATATTGAATGTCGGTCGCCAAGAGGGGGCCCAGCTCGAGACACCTCAAGAGGTTGATGTTATCGCCTATTTGAGAGAAAAAGGAAATGATTTCAAACTGCTTGCAGAGAATGAAGCAAAAAGCCTTGAGATGGATTTTCAGCCTGATCTTTTTATGGCAACCCTGCAGCCGACTCTGCTG
This sequence comes from Sulfurimonadaceae bacterium, assembly GCA_041546465.1. Lineage (GTDB taxonomy): Bacteria > Campylobacterota > Campylobacteria > Campylobacterales > Sulfurimonadaceae. The sequence goes on along the minus strand of JBFEWG010000020.1, from coordinate 19,554 downwards.
AATCAGATTATTCAAAACTTTTTGCAAAATGCCCTGAAGTTCACGCCTTCAGAAAAAATCGTCTTGCTAAAAAGTTTTCAAACAGACAATGGTCTATCCATACAAGTTATTGACGAAGGACTGGGTGTCGATGAAAGTTTTGACCACTTTGCACCTTTTAAGCGCTCAGGCAATAAGTCCGGTGTCGGTCTCGGTCTCTTCCTATCCAAAAGTGCTGCCGATGCACTGAATGCAAAAATAAGCATCAAAAACCGAACAGATGGCATTACCGGGGCTGTTGCGACTCTAGAATTAAGTTCATCACTGAGTTGTGTTCTGCCAACAAGCAAGTGAAGAAGAGCTATTATTTAGCTTTACAACTTTATCAAAGAAATTTAAAATAACTTCAAGCTTTGTTTTGTTATAAATTCCTAAATAATTTTTGGGCCGAAACAGCCCATGAAAAGGTAGTTAATGTCTTTATTGATTAATGACGAATGCATCGCATGCGATGCCTGTCGTGATGAGTGTCCTACCATGGCAATTGAAGAGGGTGACCCTATCTATATTATCGATCCAGATCGTTGTACAGAATGTGTTGGTGACTATGATGAGCCAGCCTGTATCGCTGTATGCCCTGTTGACTGTTTTGTTCCGGATAAAGACAATATTGAGACAATAGCTGAACTCAAGTTCAAATACGAGAACCTTCAAAAAGAAGAGTAACTCTTGATTTCTTGGCGATCCTTCATGTGATCTGCAAGGAGCAAAAGGAAGTCAATGGCAAAACGCACCGCTATCATCGATATCGGATCAAACTCTGTCCGAATGGTGATCTTTGAACGTACCAGCCGTTTTGCTTTCCATCTCCTACATGAAACAAAATCACGTGTCCGTATCAGTGAACATGCCTATGCCAATAACAACAACCTCCAAAAACCTGCCTTAGAGAGAGCTTACAAGGCCTTACAAGAGTTTCAACTGACCATTTCACAATACAAGGTTAGAAAGACCCTTTGTGTGGCCACTTCTGCGCTTCGTGATGCTCCTAATAAAAATGAATTTATCGCTAAGATCAAAAAAGATCTTGGTCTGCATATCAAGGTCATCGATGGCAAGAAAGAAGCATTTTTAGGAGCTGTCTCTGCGGCCAACCTCTTAAACCATGATAGTGCCTTGACTGTCGATATCGGCGGCGGATCGACAGAACTGGCCTATTATCAACATAAAAAGATCTTGCACACCACTTCTTTGGACCTGGGTACCGTACGTCTGAAGGAACTCTATTTCGACAGAGATGATTTCGAAGGGGCCAAACGTCATGTTCTTCATGAGCTTCAAAAAATACCCGATGACTTCAAGCATAACAAACTGATTGGAATCGGTGGGACCCTGCGCGCCTTAAGCAAGATGATCATGGAGAAGGAGAAGATATACTTCAAAAAACTTCATGCCTTCTCTTATGACATTGACAGACAGAAAGAATACTTTGAAAAGATACTCCAAAGCGATGAGGAAGGGCTTAAAAAACTGGGTGTAAAAAAAGACCGTATAGACGTCATAAGACCAGGCCTGTTAATCCTGGACCTGCTTATACATCATGTAGGTGCAAAAGAGATCATAACCTCAAGTGCAGGTGTTAGAGAAGGTCTTTTTCTTACGGACCTTCTACGTACACAAAACAACCAGTTTCCCGAAAACTTCAACCCAAGTGTCACAAATCTATTGGACCGATTCTCAGATCAGAACAAGAGTGAAATCTACAGACGTTCTGCCGAAGTCTTTGACATGACCTCCGAACACTTAGAGATCGAAGAGCAATACAGGCCTCTTTTCCTACATGCTGTCAGACTCAGTCACATCGGTCAGTTCATCAATTTTTACGAAGGTAGCAAACATGCTTACTACCTTGCACTTAACGGACTTCATTATGGTTTTACGCATGATGAGATCATTTTGATTGCTACAATCATAAGATTTCAAGGTAAAAAGTCACCCTCTACCCTTCACATGAAGAACTATGCACCCTATCTTCCAGCAAAGACGACACTGAATGCACTGTGTCTTCTCAATACATTGGTACAGGCACTATTTGGTGATTTTACTCACGGAAAGGCACTGGCATTGGAGATGAAAGACGGATACCTTTCTATAAATGCCAAGCATAATTATCTGATTCAGGAAAAACTCAAAGAGGTTGTGAAGAACAAGATCTTGAAGATCAAGATCCTTTAAGACATACACGCTGCTAAAAACGTTGTCCTATCGTAAATTCAAAGGTCGATGTCTGATCATTCTCTTTTGCATCCAATGCGCTTGCAAAGATTAGCTGTATCGGTCCCATAGGTGAAAACCATTCTATCGCGGCACCATAACTTGAACGGGCAATATTCTTGTCTTCATACAGAGTGATATCAGCCGGGTCGTCTCCAAACTCTTGCCCCTTTCCTTGAAGTACTCCGTAATCATAAAAGGCTGTTACACGTAGTTTGGCCTTTGGAACAAGTGGAAAACTTGCCTCAACTGAGTTCGAAAACATGGTACGTCCTCCGATACGTCTGTCCAAACCGTCGCGAGGTGAAAGTGTATATGACTCATATCCTCTTACCGAACCTACACCGCCCATATAGAAGCGTTCTGCCGTTGGAAGGTTGGTACGTGCATTCTCAGACTGGTCATCATAAAAGATATGTGCAAACCGTGCTTTATAACGTAATATCAGGTCAAATCCGACATAGTCTTCTACCCCTTTATAGGCTTTAAATGTATTATTGTTTTTAATGAATTCTGCTGTTCCGCCAAGCCCAGCGAACTCTAGACTTGTACTGGCTGCAATACCGTTTCTCGGGACATAGAAGTCATCCGTATTATCATAACGCAGGCCAATATTTACGGCAGACTTCTCATAATCCTCAAAAAGAACTGTATCGACTCCGGTCAGGTTAATGTCGCTTGAGATATCGCTGTATTGTGATTCAGAATAGCTATATCCGACTGATCCGCTTAAAAAACGTGTCAAACGGCGTCCAAGGCCTAAACTGAGGCCTTGCGTTGAGATCGTATAATCATCATAATCCGTTTCATTGGTATAGACAGAAGCCGAACCGGAGTAGTCACTGTCGTTCAAGCGCGGATTGCTGATATTGGTACTGAAACTTTTTGTACGCTGCGAAGTCTCTGCCGAGAAGCCCATATTGATTCCCGAACCAAATATGTTTCTATCTGAGATACTAGCACTAAGCAATATACCTCCAAAACTTCCATATCCACCACCGAGTTGAATGTTACCTGTCTGTGTCTCTTTGACTTTAACGATCAAGTCCATCGTCTGATCATCAATACGTTTTTCCTCAATGGTCGTCGATTCAAAATAACCTGTACGCTGTAAAGAGTTTCGGGAGTCTTTGATATCAGTAAAACTGTAAAGGTCACCCGGTGCCAAGTAAATTTCGCGACGTGTCACCCGGTCAAGCGTTCTCGTGTTCCCTGAGATCAATACATCACGGATATAAACTTTTTTCCCCGGTCTAATCTGATAGATTACATCGACTGTTTGATTCTCCTTGTCCTTTTTAAGGTCCGGAGAGATCTTCACATAGGCATACCCCAGATCAGCAATTATCTCTTTGATTCGGTCAGAGTCTTCTCTAAAAGTCTTTATATTAAAAGGCTTATTCAACTCCAGTTTGATTACTTCACGTATTTTCTCATCAGCGATAACTTCTGTGGACTGCTGCAGGACAATGTTCGTGACCGTGTATATATCACCCTCATAGATAGAGTAAGACATATCTGCGATATACTGATTGAAGTCAACCCGTACAAAAGGATCATCGACCTTGGCATCAAGATATCCGTGCTGCATATACATGTCTCGGATACGAAGTGGGTCATACTTTAGTTCTGTCAACTTCATTTCCCCATCATTACGGCCCCAGAACCATCCCATAAATTCATGTTCTTTATTCGCAATAGTGTCATCAAAGTCCTCACCTTCAAAGGCTTTCATCCCTTCAAACGAAAGAGTCTCTATAACAATATTTTCACCTTTATTGACTTTAAAAAGAAGTTCAACACTGCCATTTTCCAACGTCGTCGTCTCGACTTCTACGATCGTATCGATATAACCTTCTTGCGATATCGCTTCCACGAGCCTTTTTTTAGCATTGGAAACCTTCTTTTTATCATAGAGTGAACCTTTCTTCAACTGTAAAAGCTCACTGTCTTCTGTCTCATCACCCTGTCCGTAACCATCGATCTCAATGCGTGAGATAACAGACTTTTCCTGAAAGTGATAGATCAATACTCCATTTTTTTCACTGACCCAGATATCTGTAAAATACCCGAAGTCATAAAAACGTTTTATCGACTTGTCGATCTTCTTCTCCGATATGACATCATCGATTCCAAACTCCAGACTCTCTTTGGCAACGGCTTCAGAGAGATGGATCAAACCATCAAATTGTATATCCCTTACCGTTTTGGCCTGTAGAACAGTGATAGATAAAAATAGTGCCAAAAAGAGCAATCTCATTTATTAACCTTTAAAACTAAAACAATTTATATATATTAAGCTCATGAGTCTATCTTGAATGGAGTTAAACTAGGGTAAAAAAGTAGTTAAATTTGAAAAGAGAGGGTGACAAACCGATCTTTGTCACCTTTTTATACTAAAGTCCTATATTTAAAGACTTTTTCGCTGCGCGGGTCTATCTTCGAGTTTTGGCGGAGCCTTTCGTGTTTCACAGGCATCTTTACATACCTGCATCCATGATATGGCCAAATTACTTTCAACTCCCTCTTCCTCAAGACTGTTGGCAAGCCAATACGCCGTATCATCGCAACTTAATTCATCTGCATAGCGTTTTCTTACACACAATGATGAAACCTCTTCAAGCAAGACTTGCTTATCCTTCTCCGCCAGCTTATTAAAATGCTCTTCTGTATAAGAGATGTTTTTGAGTTTAAACTGTAAATCATCGCGATGATCATACCAATAGTTTATCTCCCCGCCAAAGAAAAACATCACAACAAAAAAAATAAGTGCGATTGTCGTCAGTTTTCCAAAATCTAAATTTCCCATGATATTCTCCTGTACTATCTTTACAATCAAAAAATTATATATACTGACGAAGTATAATATTAAAATGTAAATAATAAAAGTTTTTTGTGGTATTTTACTTATTTAGTAATAAGATTGTTATATTTGATCTGATTTATACGGGCTAACTGTAGTTGATTCAGCAAAGAAGATGTAAAAAGGTTTGTAATACTCAAAAGAGCGTAAGAACATAAATGTCTTACTTCTCTTGACCGTTACCGTAGTGTTCGAACAGATATTCAGTTACCAAGGCAGCATCGTTTTGTGTCATAGGAGCCTTGAAGTGAACAATCATCTTGTCGACTTTCTTTTTCCAATACGCTTTTGACTGAGGTCCCTGATTGATGACATAACCAAACGAGTGACATGTCAGACATTGAGCCAATACAACATCAAAGTGTTTTCCCATTTTAACTTCATAGGGGATATATGGGACTTCAATATCCTCTTTTACTTCTGCTGCATTGATCGACAGTACTGCGACCATTATTAATAGAATATGTTTAATCATTATAGTACCTCTATTGTAACTTCATCTATACCGTTATACTTATAGCCGCCATGATTCCATCCGATATCTTTTGCCAATGGCTGCTCTTCACCGGCCTTGTTGATCGCTTTCGACATGATCTTCTGTTTCCCGTATTTACTTGGTTTAAAGCTGAAACGGAACTCTCTGAATGAATAGCGACCATACGTATCTTTTCCAAGAATCGCCTCTTGCCATGTCTTACCTTCATCTGTTGATATCAAGACAGATTGAATACCTTTACCTTCATCCCATGCAACACCACGCACCGTGATATGAGAATTATTATGTACTTTTGTATTATTTGTCGGATAACCGATCATTGACTTGACATTCATCTTCTCAATCGGTTTTGTCTTGACATGTTCGCCCGGTTCTTCACATTCACAATCATTATCAGGGATACGATAAGCCACGTCCATGAAGAAAAGTTTTTGATATGATGTCGTCAAAGTCAGGTTAGATAGCATCTTGACCCATGAATCCGAATAGTGTCCAGGAATGATCAGACGTGTAGGGAACCCATTAAGATAAGGCAGTTCTTCACCATTCATCTCATACGCGATAATAACGTGGTCGTCAAGGTCAGCGATATGCATCTCACGTACAAAGTTTGGTGTCTCATAATAAGCAGCATTGTCCATACCGTTGAAACCAATCCACTCTGCATCCTTTTTAATACCGGCACGTTCGAGTACATCTCTTAGACGTGCACCTTTCCATACAGCATTACCTACAGCACCGTTACCCCATTGAATACCACCGGCTGTCGGCTTGAATGCAGAGCGTCCATTTCCTCCACATTGAAGAACAGCAGTCACTTCTACCGGTTCAAATTCGTTTTTCAGTTGATCCAATGTGAATGAAAGTTCGTTTTCAACTTCTCCATTGACCTTTAGACGGAAAGCATCAAGATCTACATGTGTCGGGATCTCCGGCATGTGCCAACGTACAAAGAACTGGTCATTCGGTGTGATTGCCTGTGCGAAAACACCACGTGGCGATTCCAATAGAGGTGGTCTGTCTGAATATGTAATTAGTGGTCTCTTCTGAGGAAAAGCAACATTTGATACTTCTCTGTTATCCACAGGCTGTGAAGCTGCTTCAAGTGAACTTCCCATAGCTGCCACGCCGGCTACTGCAAGTGATTTTTTGAAAAAATCGCGTCTTTGCATGGTCTCTCCCTTTTTTCTATTTAAAAGTGTGAAATAATATCACATTTTCTCTATTCAATATAATTAAATTAAGATGATATAATATTCAAAAAAAGTTACTTTAAGGAAATCTCATGTTCTCTTTACGCCAAATTGAACTTTTTATTGCCGTCTCCCAGTCACGTACACTTATAGAGGTCGCCAATCAATACAAGATGAGTCAATCGGCCATCTCCATGGCGTTAAAAGAGCTAGAAAACCATTTGGATGAGAAACTCTTTGAACGCGTTGGAAAAAAGTTGGTTCTTAACGAACGCGGTCGACTCTTCTTAAAAGAAGTTCAACCTCTTTTTCTTGAGTTAAAAGGACTCTATCAAAAGTTCACCCAAAATCATTTTCATGGCGAAATTCACATTGGTGCAAGTCTAACAACAGCACATTACATCATGCCCCAGCTTATGACGAGCTATATGAAAAAACGCCCCGAGGTCTCGATCAACCTTAAGATGGCAAATACCGAAGAGATCGTTGCTCTTGTTGAGAACGGGGATATCGACCTTGGTTTTATTGAAGGCAGTATCCAATCCTCATCAGTCAGGCAACAGGTCATAGCACCAGATGAGCTCATTGTCGTCAGCTCCAACAAAACCTTACAAAATGAACACTTTATTGACACTCTGGCACGCGAAAAATGGGTACTGCGAGAAAAAGGTTCAGGAACACGCTCTGTCTTTTTGAACCAGATCAAACCGGTTGACAAGGAGTTAAACATTGTACTTGAACTGGAACAGACCGAGACAATTAAAAACTTTCTACTTCTTGATCCTAGTTATATCAGCTGCTTGCCTCGGATTTCCGTTCTTCAGGAGCTTGAAGAGAAAAAACTTTTCCATATACCGATCAAGAACCATCACTTTATGCGTGACTTTTCTTTGATTTTTAATAAAAAACGCACCCCGACTCTACTCATGGAAGACTTTCAGGAACATATGTCAGAGTTCATGAAGGGAATACAGACTTAAAGCTTCCCTTGTTTGACCTGAGAGAGAATAACGGCCAATGTTACCCCGTCATTTTCAGTCCCGTCTTCTATGCACGCTTCACATTTGTCACCCGCAGACAGTTCATCCGAGTCTATCCACTCTTCAACGGTCTTGATCCCACTTGATTTTATAAACTCTACAGCTTCACCGATAGTGATGTGATTACACGAACATAAAACCTTATCTTTGTCAAACAAATGCGAATATGGCATTAATATCCCTTTTTTTATAATTATAACAAGTTTGCTATAATGCGCTAAAAAAATCAAAGATGTAATGATGACGGCAGCAATTATCGGACTTGGGCTTATGGGTGGTTCTATAGCACTTGCAATCAAAAAACTTCCCATGATCACTAAGACTGTTGGGTTTGATCATAACAAAGAGCATGAAAAAGAGGCTTTAAACCTTCACCTTGTAGACGGTATCGTCTCTTTTGAAGAGGTCAAACAGGCAGACATAATCATTTTAGCCATACCGGTCGATGGGATCATTGCCTGTCTAAAAGAGCTGCAAGATGTATCGGCAAAAACAACCATCATCGACCTGGGTTCAACAAAAGAGAAAATCGTAGAATCGATTCCCTCCGTCATACGAAAAAATGTTGTTGCTGCCCACCCGATGACAGGGACTGAGAAATTTGGCCCCAGCGCAGCCTTGGACGACCTGTACAGAGACAAGGTTGTCGTCTTATGTGACCTTGAGAACTCGGGCGAACATCAACAAGAGACAGCCGTTCGTCTCTTTTCTCAGATACATATGAAGCTTGTCTATATGCGCGCCCATGAACATGATTTACATGTCGCCTTCATCTCACATATGCCTCACATCATCTCCTACTCTTTAGCCAATGCTGTCTTGCAACATGAAGAACATGAGAACATATTGAACCTTGCTGCCGGGGGATTTCGTTCTATGAGCCGTTTGGCAAAATCCTCACCCAATATGTGGGGGGATATTTTCCGACAGAACAAGACACACCTGTTGGACTCACTGAGTTACTTTGAAAAAGAGCTTGCAGAGATGAAAAAACTAGTCCAAAATGATGAGTGGGAAAAACTGGACAACAAGATGAAGGATGCCAATTCACTGCACGACATCCTAAAATAGTTATATTTAGCTTGAATATGCTTCAGATGCTTGCGTTTTTGCGTTAAGCGTTGTAAACTCACCCAATGAACTATTGACCTTGGTATCCGTTGAACTTGCTGCGACGTTCACAGATGATCCACTTGAGACCTGAGACTTATATACCTGTGCATCACGTTTGCTTTGGTTTCCGGCATCTGCTATTGCATCAACACTTGTATTACTGTTCTCTTGGGTCTGTGCCTGAGGGTCAGGCCTTCCCACTTGTATAGGAGACGGATAAGGGGACTGAAATATATAAGAGTTTACTTTCATATTTTCCTCCTGCTTATCAATTATAATAGCGAAAACAAGAGAAGAGTTTGCTTTTATTTTTTGATTAAATCTAAACTTTATTTCTGCACTTTTCTAACTATCTCTTTTAAGCTTTTCTTGTCAATAGGGTGTGAACCGCCTTCATATAGGTTCTCGCTGAGCTTTTGTACCATCTCTTCTATTTCACTGTCACGATCCATATGAGGCATTAAAAGTTGCAGGACCTCTTTTGACGCCTTGGCTGGGATTGTCGTCTTGTTCTTCTCTTGACGTAGAAGGCGTTTCCATGGGGTCATAAAAAGAATAGTACCAAAGACCATCCCGCTAAGGAATACAAAGATAGCCTCCAGAAAAGACAATGAAGCCTTTTCCTCTTCATTGTTGATCGCTACCTTCTCTTGAGGACGTGTAACCTTGAGCTCTTCTTTTGGCAAAGCAGATGCATTCAACACCTTGACACTGATCGCTTCCGTTTGAATCGTTTTCACACTGTCTGTCTCGACATCCATATATGTCAACGTCAATACAGGAATGGTAAAATCGCGCTCGGCTACAAATGCCACCTTCTGGGTGAAGCTTCCAAAATACCTTCCATCTTGAAGGAAATGCGAGACCTGTGGTTCTTCTTCAAAGACTTGTGTCCCGGGAACATGCAGATCAAACGCTTCTATGTCTTCAATATTGGCCCGTCCTTCAACTTTTATCGTAAGATTGATTGCCTCACCCGCATTGACCTCCATTTTATTAACACTGATATCCATATTCATCTTACCGACAAGATTGATATCCTCAGGTAATGCTTTTACCTTGATGTCAAGTTCATTGGAAAACACACTTCTTGTCTTCGTCGCTGCCAGCCATGTACCCCAATAGTCTTTTGATTGGCTTCGTACCTTAAGGTCCCACCGAAGAGGCCCTAAGGAAAGTTGTCCGCTCTGCTGTGCAGCCATTGCGTACTCGTTTTTACGCATAACGTATTCACCGCTTATGAAAGGGCTTCCTTTCTCTTCGCTCTTGACCCATATATTTTTGTTCTCAGGTAAAGAGATCGATTCGGCCAAGGTATCAATATTCCGGCGTGCTTTAAAGTTGACCTTTACCTCGAAGGGCTCGCCGACATAAACAGAATCTTTTTGTGCTTCAAGCTCTACAATAAAGGGTTCATTCCTTGAAATCGCAACCTTTGAGACAGTAATATTTATCGGCTCTGTTTTCTCCTCTTTTCCATTGACAGTGATAATAATAGGCTCGATCACACAAGAGCGCTGCGGCATAAACTCATACATCAAGGATCTCTCTTGCAGTCGCTTTCCATTACTGAAAATCTCTTTTCGGCTTTGCATCCGGCCTTCAATATTGACACCACATACTTCGTTCAAAGGGGGGACTTCAACATCTCGTCCGTCACCAAAGATTCGTAAGGTCAGCGTGACCCGTTCTCCTCGTGTTACCTGCTCTTTATCCACACTGACATTGATCTCGGCCCATAAGGAAAGGCTGAGTAAAAGAAATAAGATTGTCTTACCAAGGTTTTTCATTTTCATCCTCTTCGTGTTCTGCCTCTTGAAGTTTATAAAGATGGCCTTTTTGAGATTTCTGAATCATCTTCAGCCATTTTTTTGCCTCAAGGTCACTCATCTTTTTCATGCTGACAGGAAGGCTGTTATCCGCTTCCTGCTGTGAGACTGGTTGCTTTTCATCTTTGTGCTGTTCTGATTTCTGGCTCTTCTCTTTTGCTTCTTTGCTTTTCATGTCTTTCTCAGCGTTGTTCTCACTGTCAGCACTTGTTTTGTCTTCACTTGTTTCCTGTTCTTTTGCCTCTGAAGAACTTCTCGGGTCTTTGTCTGACTTCTTCTCTTGAGATTCTTCTTGTCTGTTTGAATCACTCTTTTGGGAACTGGCTTTATTCTGCTCTGGCTTTTGATCTTCCCCTTTTTGATCATTCCCGTCTTTATTCTCTTGCTGTTTCTGCTCCTGCTCCAATAACTCTTTTACAGCCTCATAGTTCTCTTTTGTCTCTTTATCCTCATAAAGCTCCAGTGCTTTTTCATATGCATCCAGAGCTTTTTGATATTGCTTTAGCTTTACATGCGTATTTCCGCTGTTATGTAAAACCTTTGCCTGCAATCTTGGATCTGATAATTCTGCTTTCGAATAAGCTTCGAGTGCCTTTTCATACTCTTTTGACTTATACAGACTGTTCCCAAGGTTATAAAGTGCCTGGGTAGAGTGTTGTGAAAACTCCTCATAAATCGATCTGCTTTTCTCATACTCTTCTTGAGCATAGGCCTCTTTGGCATGTTTTAGTTCTTGAAAATCCAAAAGCCCTGCTCTAACCTCATCAGCACTTACAAAGACAAGCCCTCCAAGTAAAAGAGTTTTGATTGTTCTTTTCGGAAATGAAGAGAAAGCCAGAAAAAGAAAAAACGTGGCCAGGGCCAACGGATAATAAAACAACTGAGTATATTGAGGAATAGTCTCTTCTTTCAAGGTAGTTTTTTCCGCAATAGATTCGATCTCCTTCAACATCACGTCAATATCATCCTCACCCAAAACAGATTCAATATAGACCCCTCCTGTATCGGTAGCAAGCGTCTTGATCTTAGAATTGAGCTTTGAGATCAGGATATCTCCCCTGTGTTTGATAAAACTTCCGTCACGCTCTCGAACCGGACTTCCCTTTTCACTGCCGATGCCGATAATAAAGACTCTCAAACCATTCTCTTTTGCCAGAGTGATTTCATCTTCAAAATCCTCATTGTCCCCACCGTCAGTAAACAACAGGAGGTTCTTCTGCGGAGCATGTTCAAGCATACTGATTGCCGAATGCAACATCGCATCAAGACGGGTTCCCTTTTCCGTGATATTTCCCGTGCTTACTTTAGAGAGTAAAAAAGCCACCGAACTGTGATCAAAACTCAAAGGTGAAACGATATAGTCATGCTTGGCAAAGGCCAATACACCGATGCGGTTATGCGGCGCTTTTTTGATCAGTTCAATGGCCTTGCTTTTGGCAAAGTCCAGACGGTTTGGATAGCGGTCCTCCGCTTTCATCGAATCAGATATATCAATACCGATCAATATATCCGCGCTTTTGGCCTGAACGATGACCTCTCCCTCTTTGATGACCGGCTGGGCCAAAGCGATGATCATCAAGATAAAGGCACATAGATAAAGCGTGTTGCGTGCCGCTCGACTCAGACTCTTGCTCTCGGATCTGAGTTTATCCAGAACATCTTTGTCAAACATCGCATAGTTCTCTTTGGCCCCGGTCAGAATAAAATAAAAGAGTATTACAATCAGCGGAAGCATCAAATAGATAAAGATCGGATATAAGAAACTCATCCCCACCCCTTCTTGGAACGGATCACGAGGTAGAGCACAAGACTCATCAACGAGACAAAAAGAAAATAGATATAATAGTAGGTTTTATGCAGGTATTTCTCACCTTTCAACTCCGATTTTTCCAGACGGTTGATCTCTTCATATATCCCTTCGAGCTGTCGTGCGGAATAGGCTGAGAAGTACTCGCCTCCTGTATCTTCGGCAATATGGGAAAGCGTTCCTTCAGAAAATTCCCCCGGACGGCCGATACCAATCGTATAGATCTTCACTTCCTCACGTTGAGCCAGCTCAATTGCTGCATCATAAGGCATATTTCCTGCTGTATTCCGCCCGTCAGTCAGCAAAATAGCTATTTTACTTTTAGACTCATTCTCCTGCATCAGGGTCAGCGACTGGGCGATGGCATCATAGATAGCCGTCTTCTCACCTGCTACTCCGATATAAAGCTGGCGAAGCAATTTGGAAAGAATGTGCCTGTCATAGGTAATCGGAGAAGCGACAAAAGCATAAGAACCAAAGACGATCATCCCCAGATTGTCATTTGTACGCTTTTGAATAAAATCATCTACAATATCCTGTACAACACTAAAGCGATTACGTTCCAGGTTATTCTCATCAAACCCCTGCATACGCATGGATTGGCTCGCGTCAAGCAGCAAGACAATATCATGGCCTTCACGTGGGTCAAGCGCTATTTCTCTCTCACTGTAAGGTGATGACAGCGCGATTAGCAACGTTATTATCCCTACCCACTTTAACAAGAGCAGTAGGTAGGATGAGGCTGCCGATGAAGAACCCAGCATCTGCATATGAGGAAAAAGAAGAGTCTCTTGACGTTGTTTACAATAATGGGCACAAAGGATGAAAAGAAAAAGAAGAGCTAACAGATACGGAAACTCAAGATGCATCCAAGACCTCTAAGAAAAGCCTGTAATAACCCAAGGTGTCATCATCCAAGGGTTTAACTTCTTTTTTGTATTTGTACTGACTCAAACGCTCATCAAGACTCTCTAACATGTCCAGTTCTCTTTGGCTTTGGGCCAACAACCGTCCATAATAGCTGATTTCATAGGCAGCCTCTTTCGCATCTTCTATATCGACATTGTGTATCTTCTCAAGATAGGTTTTATGAAGGTCCTCGATCTTTCGCTGTTTATAAAGCCTTATTACCCAAAAGGCAAGTACGATAAGGATTAACAAGGAAAAAGCGACCAGTCCTATCAAAAAGTATAATGAGTTATCAGGGACTTCTACAAGCGGTTTGATATCGTGTAAAGGAATATCTTTCATTATATGTTCCCTTCAAAGAGACGTCTTAACTTCACAATGGCCGGCTCATCGGTATAAATCTTGACAAAACGCACCTGATCCTTACGAAGTCTCTCATATAGCTGATGGTCATGAGCAGCCACTTTTGCCTCATAGGCTTTCATCGTAGAGCTGTTGAAATCACCTTCAAGCTCCGCCCCGCTCTCGGGGTCTTGCAGTGTGGAAAACCCAAAAGCCGGGGGGTGCTCTTCGAGACGGTCACGGACAATGATGGCAATGACCTCATGCTTACGTGCAAGTACCTTGAAATCAGGTAGGTCGAAATAGTCTGCAATCACTATGATAAGTGACTTTCGTTTCAGGTGCTTCATCAGATGAGTCACCATTGTTTTGTAGTCTGCTTTTTTCTGCAGGGCATCAAAACCAAGGATATCACTCACCAGACTCTGCACCGCATGGATTTTTTTCGTAGGACGGTTTTCCTGATAGATCGTGTCGGCAAAAATGTATGAACTGAAAAGATCACCGTTTCCAATAGCCGAGAATGAGAGCATCGCCGTGATCTCTGCAATAAGCTCCTGCTTGAACTTCTTTGAGCCGAAATGTACCGAACCGTTGAGCATCGCAGCCAGGACGATGTTAAGTTCACGTTCCTCTTTAAAGACTTTAATATAGGGCTGTTGTTTTTTTGCCGTGATATTCCAGTCAATATGACGAATATCATCGCCTGGCATATACTCACGCAGCTCTATAAAGTCATAACCCTCACCATGAAAGATAGAAGGGTTGTTCCCGATAAGTTCGGAGAAGACCTGGCGCCGTGCCCGAACCAATATCTTTTTCAGTTTTGACATAAGCTGCTTTTCTTATGGAATTGGAACAGTTTGGACAATCTTATCGATGATCTCATCACTTGTCACACCTTCAGCTTCCGCTTCATACGAGAGGATAACGCGGTGACGCATCACCTCTTTGACAATATAGGCAATATCCACAGGAGAGACATAATCCTTACCGCGTAGAAATGCCATCGCCTTGACAGCCTTGAAAATATCGATACTCACACGCGGACTTGCACCAAAATGGATATAGTCAGCAATATCTTCAAGACCATACGCCTTCGGATCACGTGTTGCCGAGACAAGTTCGATCATGTACTTCTCTACCTCGGCATCCATGTGAACCGATGCCACCTCGTTTTTAAGTTCCTCCAGTTCAGCCATAGTGATAACCGCATTGACTGTCTCATTGCTCTTGCTGGAGATACGGCGTGCGATCTCAAGCTCTTCCTCTTTGGTGTTATACCCGATGACCAGTTTCATCATAAAACGGTCAAGTTGTGCTTCAGGAAGCTGGTAGACACCCTCTTGCTCAACCGGGTTTTGCGTTGCCATGACAAAGAAAGGAGGTTCAAGTTGAAAAGACTCTTCACCGATCGTGACCTGTTTCTCCTGCATCACTTCAAGCAAGGCAGACTGTACTTTTGCCGGAGCACGGTTGATCTCATCTGCGAGTAGAAGATTGGTGAAGACAGGTCCCTGCTTGATCTTGAACTCGTTCTTTTGCGGATCATAGATTTCAGCCCCCAAAATATCAGAAGGAAGGAGGTCTGGCGTGAACTGCACGCGCTTAAAACCAAGTCCCAGAGCCGAGGAAAGTGCTTTGACAGTCGTTGTCTTTGCCAAACCCGGAATACCTTCAATTAGAATATGTCCCTCGCACAACAGCCCGATCAAAAGACCGTCAATCATCTTTTCCTGACCAATAACGACTTTGGCTACCTCTTTTTTAATCGCAACAATTTTCTCATTCATTTATCTCTATCCTAACGCATCTTTTTAGTGAAGATATTATAGCAGGTCAATATCATCTTTGTACTCACCTGAAAATTTTTGAACAGATGCTATGTTCTTGATGTGTAAAAAAAGTGTGCAAAGCCCTATAATTTGGCTAAAGCACTCTTCTTTATCTTGGAAAACACAACATCGTCACCTTTATACACAGCCCTCTCCAATGCCTTGATCTCTGAGGCAAAAAGCTCTTTATCACAGACAATCATACGCTCCAAAAGCTCCTTGGCCGTCTTCGCCTCTTTTAACTTTTCACCCTTTTCTTTCTTGTCGGTTCGTTGAGGAAAACGGACCAGTTTTGCCACAACAAATCCGGATACAAATGCCAATAGATAATACAGATATCCTACATACCTAGTATAATCTATCTTCTGTGATGGCAGTTCTACCTCGTCGACAAGATCTTCGCGCTTAATTGCTTCTTTGTCGATCTTGACTGATACAGCTTCGCTTGTCAGGGTCTTTTCTGCTTGTGATTGAAGATCAAAATAACGGATGGAGATGGAAGGTATGACAAAATCATCCTGACTGACAAAGGCAAAACGCTGCCGCCATGTCCCACTATATCCGTTCTCGCTCAAGGAGAACTCTTTTTCGGCTTCATCACTGAAGACCTCGACACCCTCGATCTCAAAATGGATATCAGGAAGTTCCTGCAGGTTTCCCTCTCCCGTAATGGCAATCTCAAGATGTACAGGCTCATAAGCAGAAGCAACCGTTATATCGTTTTGAACATCCATATGAAGACGGCCTGTAAATGCTGATGTTGTTGGTAGGACAGTAATTTCAACAGGATCGATCTTTGCACGCTCTTTTTGCATCTCAAGATCATTAACATTGTCCCTACCGATGATTACATTATTGATTGCACTCTGCGTCGTAAAGAGCATGGTCGGTTCAAGCTTGAGCTTGAACTCTCCCTCTTTTTTAGCAAAAAGAAGATACTCATAGCGAATGATCTGTATCTCACCCTCAAACTGTTTTGTCTCGGAAAGCAGTTTGAACTCAAAGCCCGAATCAACCGGAGGGATGAACTCTATCTCGTCATTTTTACCGTCTTTATCAAAACGGCACTGCATCGTTAATATTGTCGATTGATGAAGATATATCTGCTTCTTACTTAAATGTATGTCCCATACATAGGTGCTTTTTGCCCATAGACTCAAACTCAACAATAAAAGGCTACCAAGGATTCTCTTCATGTACACTCCTTTCATTAATAAGTTCATATTGACGGTATGACAGACCCGATTGCGAAGGATTGAAACTCACCTGCCCTTCATTCTTCACCTTCTTGCCTTTCGTCTTTGAACTTGCTCCTGCCTGTGCAGATACTTTCATATTAGAACTCCCTGCACCTTTTTTCTTCTCACCCTCTTTCTTGGAGCTTTTCGCGGTGACACTCTCATTCTTTTTTTTGCCTTTTTGCTGCCCGGTCTGCAGACCTTCATGTTTTTTTGAACCGGATATATGCAGAAGATTCTCATCCGTCTCTTTATCATAGGCGATAATCAGACTCTTCTTGTACGCGATTCGTGCTTCTTCATACATCTCGAGACGAACATAGGCATTTCCGAGATTATGAAAGAGATTTGCCTTGAGTGAAGCATCTTTTGAACGAACGGCTTTATAGGTATCTATTGCCTCTTCATATTGCCCTGCTCTGTAATAGGCATTTCCAAGATTATAATGATCTTGCGGAGAACGCATCGCACGCTTTTTAAATGTTTCAAGTGCATCCAGATACTTCTGCTCGACATTCACCTCATCTCCATGGCCCTGTGTAGAGAACTCTCTCTTATCCAGTGCTTCCGCATTGACACCAACAAGCAGAAGTAGCATGACGATCCCTTTAAAAAGATGCGTATGCAATTTGGTTACACCCAACATAAAAAAGAGCAATGCCAAAAAAACAGGATAATAGAAAAGTTCCTTGTACATGATCAGATCCGCACTGGAGACCTTTTTCTCTTTGCCATCAAGCCAACGCGATATCGCTCCGACTGCATTCTCATCCGCTTCGACAAAAATACCGTCCGTAGCCTGTGAGAGAGAACGTACATTCATATTCTTTGAACTGATGACAAGGTGGTCAGCACTGTCCTTTAGCCATCCCCCGTCTTTGTCTCTTAAACGAGCGCCCGAACTTGTCGCCATCATGACAACTGATATGCTTATACCGTTTTCATCCGCATAGACAATCTCTTTTGAAAAATCCTTCGCATCACCCCCATCACCGACGATAACAAGGTTCCTTGTCTTAAGAGTGGAGAGCTTGGTACTTAGCTCCAGGACCGAAGCCATATTAGTCCCCTTGGTGATCACCAGTTCCGGTGAGATCAGATCAAGCTGATGCGAAAGCAGTTCATCGTCTGACGTTAAAGGTGAAAGGATAATAGCATTGGTTGTAAAACCAAGCAGCGCAAAACGCTCATGGGTACGTTCTTGAATAAGTGCCTTGATAAAAGCCTTTGAAGCCTCCAGACGGTTAGGTTCAATATCCTCGGCCTGCATTGAATAGGAAAGGTCTAGAGCGATAACGACTTCCGATCCTTCATACTCCTGCTTTATAGCACCCTTATCCAAAACTGGACGTGCTAAAGCAATGATCATCATGATCAACGAAAGATACAAAAGAAGAAGTTTCTGCTTAGTAGGCTTCGCGATAGTATGCTCTTTTTTCTTCCTACGATAGAGCATCATCAAAAGCAGTACCAGTATCAGCCAAAAGTAGTGAGGGCTCAGAAAACTCATGCAACACCTCTAAAACGCGTTGACATATAGTACACAAGCAAGACGAATCCAATCAACAGAGCATAATGGAAAAAGTACTCTTTTTTAAGGAATTGCTGACTTTTTATCTGGGAACTCTCCATCTGGTTGATATCTTCATAGACGTCGCTCAGTTCTTCCTCATTCTTGGCGGCATATGACTTCCCCCCTGTCTGAGCAGCTATCTCTTGTAAGAGCGCTGGATTAAAGTCGTCTCCGACCGCGATCGTATAGATCTTTATTTCTCTTTGTTGAGCCAATGCAACAGCCTCCTTTGGAGATATCCTTCCGCTGTTATGCTCACCATCTGAAAGAAGAACAATGACCTTGGTCTTCGCCTTTGAAAAAGAGAGTGCACGTATCGCCTGTTCAATGCCTTCTCCGATTGCCGTATTATCTCCGGCCATCCCCGTCTGAAGATAAGAGACCATCTGCGAGACGATCTCTTTCTCATAAGTCACCGGTGAGGCAATAAAAGCATAATCTCCAAAAAGAACCACACCGACATTGTCATTTAGTCGTTTGGCAATAAACTGACGTACAACCCGTTGAACGGTCTGAAATCGTGTCTCGCGCTGTTCACTCAGGCCTGAAGCACGCATGGAACCACTGGCATCAATAGAGAGGACAATATCAATACCCTTGCGGTTAAGCGGATTAGTCTTATCCACAAAGATGGGTGAAGCCAATGCTGTGACAAGTAAAACAGCTATCAATACCTTTAAAAGGTCTTGTACCCAAAAGCGTGGGCGTTTGAGAACGAAAAGATGCAAATTGACAAAATTCCGTTTGACAATCACTTCCCGACATTTATAGAGACAATAGATTATAGGCAACAATAAAAGAAAGAGGTATATATATTCAAAAGTCATTGCTGAATTTTATCAAATGAATCTATAAATAATGTATTAAACAGTGTCCTATTACAGAATTTATATTTTTATCTGAAATACCCTTGACAATTTTCGCCCTTTATCCTATAATTTCGGCCTCATAAGCGGAAAAGCTTTTGAAAAAATGTCTTGTTAGCTCAGTTGGTAGAGCATCTCACTTTTAATGAGGATGCCGATGGTTCGAGTCCATCACAGGACACCATTTTTTCTTTAAA
>JBFEWG010000006.1:0-31150 GCA_041546465.1 Sulfurimonadaceae bacterium | reverse complement strand
AATCGATCCAAAGGCAGCCTTTGATCTTGAAAATATTCAAGAGACTGAAGATGTCGAAGTCGATCCTGATGCTGTCAAACGTCCTCCGGTTATCACGATTATGGGTCACGTTGATCACGGTAAGACTTCACTTCTCGATGCAATCCGTTCAGGACGTGTCGCAGCAGGCGAAGCTGGTGGTATCACACAGCATATCGGTGCATATACGATCGATCAACATGGTGAGAAGATTACTTTCCTGGATACTCCGGGTCACGCGGCATTTTCTGCCATTCGTTCACGCGGTGCGAATGTTACGGATATTATTATTATCGTTGTCGCTGCTGATGATGGTGTAAAGCCTCAGACGATTGAATCGATCAAGATGGCTAAAGAGTCGGGTAATCCGATCATTGTTGCGGTTAATAAGATGGACAAAGAGGGTGCAAATCCGGACATGGCGATGGCTGGTATGGCCGAGCACGGTGTCACCCCTGTTGCCTGGGGCGGGGACGTGGAATTTGTTCCGGTATCGGCAAAGACAGGTGACGGCTTGAATGACTTGCTTGAAGCGATTCTGTTACAGGCAGAGGTCATGGAACTCAAAGCTAATCCAAAGGCATTGGCAAAAGCGACTGTTGTTGAATCAAGTGTTGAAAAAGGCCGTGGACCGGTTGCAACAGTTGTTATCAATAACGGAACATTAAGTATTGGTGATCCGATTGCTGTCGGTGCAGCGTATGGACGTGTACGTGCATTGCTTGATGATAATAAAAAACCGATCAAGGCGCTTGCGCCATCTGAGACAGGTGTAGTTGTTGGTCTGAACTCTGTACCGGCTGCAGGTGAAACGCTTGTCGCGATGGAGAATGAGAAAGAGGCGAAAGAGATCGCGATGAAACGTCATGAGTATGACCGCCATAAAGAACTCTCTGTCTCTACCAAGTCGACAATGGATGACTTGACAGCTATGATTGCCGAGGGTAAACTAAAAGCACTCAGCGTAATTCTGAAAGCTGATGTTCACGGTTCACTTGAAGCACTTAAGTCTTCATTGAGCGAATTACGTAATGATGAAGTCAAGGTCAATATCATCTCTTCCGGTGTCGGTGGAATCACAGAAAACGATGTGGCTTTGGCTAATGGTTCAGATGACTGTGTCATCCTTGGCTTCAATGTCCGTCCTACCGGTGCAGTCAAAGCAGCTGCTAAACAGTTTGGTGTTGAGATCAAAACATATAATATCATCTATGAAATGATCGATGACGTCACCGGCATGCTTACGGGTATGATGAGCCCTAAATATACAGAGACAAACTCTGGTCAAGCCGATGTTAAAGAGGTCTTCAAGATCCCTAAAGGTGTGGTCGCAGGTTGTCTGGTTGTTGACGGTAAGCTTGTTCGTGGCGGACTTGTTCGTGTCATTCGTGAGGGTGTTGTCATCTTTGAAGGTGAACTTAACTCACTTAAACGTTTTAAAGATGATGTCAAAGAAGTCGGTAACGGATATGAATGTGGTGTTGTTATTGACGGATATGAAGATGTTCAGCCTGGTGATGTTATCGAGACCTTTACGAAAGTAGAGCAAAAAGTAGAGCTGTGACTCCCGCAGAGATAAAGAAAAAACGTACAGAATCACTTCTTCTGGAGTTGATTCCTGAGGCGATTTCTTCCCTAAAAGATGCACGTATTCATGAAGTGGATGTTGTCGAGGTTGTTGTCTCAAAAGGGCGAAGTGATGCCAAAGTTTATTTAGACCCCCATTCATACACAGAAAAAGAACGCAATGCCCTGTTAAAACTTCTCCGTGGTGCACGGCCTGTCATTGAAGCACACTGTATGCAGGATCAGGGATGGTATCGTTGTCCTAACCTAACATTCGAATTTGATACACATTTTGAGCGTGTCTCTAAGATGGAAGACCTTTTCAAACAAATTTCACAAGAGCGAACAAGTATGGATCAGAAAGAAGGAGATGAAGATGAGTCTTGAAACAGATATTAAAAACGTAGTCGAGTCTATGGGCTTGTCTTTGTATGATATCGTCACGGTCAGTGAGTTTGGCAGTACGATATACCGTGTCATGATCAACTCTAAAGAGGGTGTCACATTGGATCAATGTGCTGAAGTGACGCGGGTCCTAAACCCACTTTTGGATGTCACACCGCCTGTCAGTGGTGATTACCGTTTGGAAGTCAGTTCTCCGGGTATCGAGCGAAAATTAAAATCATTAAAACACTTTAATGCCTCTGTGGGAGAAAAGGTAAAACTTGTTCTTCTCTCTAACGAGGTACTTAAAGGAAAGCTTCTTAAAGTCGAAGGTTCCAATATCACTGTTGATGACGAGCAAGTAGGCGAACAGACAGTTGTATTTGATGAAATCCTTAAGGCATCAACCTATTTTGAATGGTAACGAAAAGTATATGAGGCTTGCTCTTGATGCTGCATGGCAGTATCAGGGCTTGACTTATCCTAATCCTGCCGTTGGATGCACTATCGTGCAAAACGGTGCAGTCATCGCTGTTGGAGCACATACGAAGGCAGGTGAACCGCATGCCGAAGTAATGGCACTCAAAGAGGCCTATATGGCTTTGAGTATTGACAGAGGAATAGAAAAACTGGTTAAAGCTGAAGATATCCATGAGTATCTTCTCAAACACCATAACGGTATCTTTCTGTTTTGTGAGATGTACATCACCCTGGAGCCCTGTACGCATAAAGGAAAGACACCTTCATGTTCAGACCTTATTCAAAAGATGCGACCTCAAAAGGTATATATTTCGCATTTTGATCCAAATCCGAAAGCGACGGGAGGAGCACAGGCTCTTATTTCAAAGGGGTTGGATGTTGAGTATGGCCTGTGTGAAGACGAAGGCCGGGCTTTGCTGGAGCCTTTTATCAAATGGCAAGAGGACAAGTTTGTAACGTTTAAGTGGGCTCAACGTCTGGATGGCACAGTGGATGGCGGTGTGATCTCTGATGAAACATCTCGAGAAAGAGTCCATGCTATACGAGAACATTGTGATCTTATTGTTATCGGCGGCAATACTGTCCGTACTGACAGACCGACTCTTGATGCACGTTTGGTCGATGGAAAGGCACCGGATGTCTTGATCTATTCAAGGTCAGAAGATATTGATAGAAGTATTCCTCTGTTTGATGTAAAAGGGCGAAAGGTCTTTATTGAAAGTACTCTTGAGCGCATGGAAGAGTACAAGAATATATTGATCGAAGGTGGTCCGGAGATGTTTGAAGCGACAAAAGAGGTCACAGACAGGTACTTGTGTTTCATTGCACCCAAAAGTGGTGGAAAAGTAAAGTTTGCAAATGATAGACTGGACTTCAGGATACTTAAAAGTGACAAGTTGGATAACGACTTGATGATTTGGATGGAGAAATAATGGCAATTGAGAAACAGGAAAAGATCGTTGAGATGTTTGATAATATCGCTCCGACCTATGACAGGGCTAACCGTGTATTAAGTATGGGGATTGATAAGACATGGCGTAAGAAAGGGTGTGATCTTGCCTATAAGATGTATGATAAAAAAGAGATAGATCTGATTTTAGATATTGCCTGCGGTACGGGTGATATGATGGATTACTGGATGCGTCGTGCCCAAGCATCAGATATCCAAGTCAAAAAACTTCTCGGTGTTGATCCTTCAAACGGCATGGTGGATGTGGCACGAGAAAAGTTCCCGAAATTTGATTATGCTATCTCCAAAGCGACACATATCCCGGTAGAAGATGCCCAGGCCGACTTTTTAAGTATTTCATACGGGATTAGAAATGTTGTCGAACGTCAAGAAGCTTTGCGAGAGTTCAACCGTGTCCTCAAACCGGGAGGTTTTGTCGTTATTTTGGAGTTCATGAAGCGTCAGAATCCTGGAATATTACCTAAGGTAACGGACTTTTATCTTAATAAAGTCCTGCCTAAGATCGGCGGAGCAATCTCCAATAACAAGGAGGCCTATGAATATCTTCCCAACTCTATCGAAGGCTTTTTGACGTTGGAGAAGATGCATGAGGAGTTGGAAGATGCCGGTTTTGAGATCTGCTATTCCAAAAGCTTTTCGATG
This sequence comes from Sulfurimonadaceae bacterium, assembly GCA_041546465.1. Taxonomy (GTDB): domain Bacteria; phylum Campylobacterota; class Campylobacteria; order Campylobacterales; family Sulfurimonadaceae. The sequence continues at coordinate 27,090 of JBFEWG010000006.1, read as the reverse complement.
AACATCAGTTCACTTGTCATCGCGAGAAAAAAGTAGAAACAAGCAATAGGAAAGGGTCCTTATGAATATCCTCTCTGTTGACGGTCTGAACGAACAGATCAAAAACCTCCTCGAGACGACTTTTATGCGCACCTTTGTCGAAGGTGAGCTCTCCCGTGTAACCTATCATAACAGCGGTCATATCTATTTTACGCTCAAAGATGCCTCTTCTTCGATCTCATGCGTGATGTTCAGGGGGAATGCATCAAAGCTTAAATTCCGTCTGGAAGAGGGTTTAAAGGTTGTCTTGGAAGCAGCAATCACTGTTTATAAGCCGCGAGGACAGTATCAGCTTAATGTCATCTCTGCAGAGCCGTCAGGACAGGGGGCTTTGGCCTTGGCCTTTGAACAGCTGAAGAACAAACTCCAGGAGCAGGGATATTTTGCACCTGAACATAAAAAAGAGATTCCAAAATACATTATGAGTCTGGGCCTTGTCACTTCAGAGACGGGAGCTGCTCTACAGGATATGCTTCGTGTGGCTGAACAGCGTTGGCCCCTGCTTAAGATATCACTGTATGATGCCGTTGTTCAAGGCGAGAGTGCACCGAATTCAATTGCCAGAGGGATCAAGGCGGCTGACAAAGGGGGTCATGATGCCATCGTTGTCGGACGTGGGGGCGGAAGTATGGAAGATCTTTGGGGGTTTAACGAAGAGATCGTTGCCAACTCGATTTATCACTGTAAAACACCAATCATTTCAGCAGTCGGACATGAGATCGACTGGGTGATATCGGATTATGTGGCCGATCTGCGTGCACCGACACCCTCAGCAGCGATGGAGATGATCCTTCCTGATAAAAACGAGATATTACTCAATATTGATACGTTGATGCAGCAATTGACACGTACACAGCTTCAAAGGCTTCACAACGTCCAGGAGAAGATTGCACATCTTAAGTCTTCGTATAGGCAGAACTCGATAGAGAACCGTTTGAAGATGAAGCTTGATGAGGTCAAACAGCTCAAGTCGATGTTTGTTCAAAAGATGAACTATAACCTTGAGAGTTCAAGACGTGAACTCATGCCGCTTGTGGATATGCTTTCACGGCAGATGAAGACGATTATTCAGGCGAAGACTCATGAGCTAAAACAACTCCAGAACTCATTTGTTTCACAGGATCCAAAATTGAAAAATAAAAGGGGTTTTGCCCAGGTGTCGCAGGATGGCAAAGTGATTGAGCTTGAAGCCTTGAGTGAGAACGATCCTTTCGAGGTGATGACGGATAGAGTAAAGATCAAAGCTCTTGTCAAGGAAAAAGTGACTTTTTAAGCAATGCTATGATCCGTACCCAAGTTATAGCAGGGATTGGTTATAATCCAATCTATTATTATCCACACAAAAGATTGTAAATGAAACGTATTTTCCCCCAAACACATAAGCCGATAAAGTTTAAGTTCAAACAGTCCAAAGAGGACTTTGTCGTTACAGAGATTCCCTTGTTTGACAAACCGGTCAATAAGGGGAACTATTATATTGCGAGAGTACAAAAACAAGATCTTTCGACAATGGAGATGCTTGCTATCCTTGAATCCGAATTACAGTGTTTCAGTATAGGCTATGCCGGTCTTAAAGATAAAAATGCCACGACGACACAATATATTTCTGTTCCTTTAAAATTCTCAAAAAGCTTTGAGAAGCTCCGTCATCCGCGCATCAAGATTCTGGAGAGTTTCCGAGCGAAAGAGAAACTGTCTATCGGGGATCTTAAAGGGAACAGCTTTTTTATCCGTTTACATGAGGTAAGCGAGGAGGCTGCGAATGGATTGACAGAAGTGCTTAATGATATCATGCGTCATGGTATGCCGAACTACTTCGGTTATCAGCGTTTTGGACGAGACAGTGCAAACTTTGAAAAAGCAAGAGATGTAGCACAGGGCGAGCTTGTCATGAAAGACAAGAAGATCAACAAGATCATGTTGCACGCCTATCAATCCTATCTTTTTAATGATTGGTTGGCCAAGCGGATTGAAGTGTCGCATGATGTCAAGACAAAATCGTGTGAAGAGCTTCTAGTCAATCTTAATATATCCCAACAAGAGTGTGATGCCCTGAAAAACCAGCCAGGTCTGTTTAGTGTTCTACCGGGTGATATCATGTATGAGAGCAGGACAAAAAAATGGATCAATGTTACCGACCTTCAAGCTATCCGTAAACCGTATAAGGAGCAAAAGGTGGTTCCGACAGGACTGCTGGCAGGTTCTAAAGCATGGAGAGCAAAAGGAATGGCGGGAGAGATTGAGGCCCATTTTGACGATCTGACAGTCGATGCTATCGGAACACGTCGCGAGGCATGGATATATCCCAAGTCGATCCGCCATACATATAATCACGAGAAAAAATGTTTTGAACTGAGCTTTACCCTTCCCAAGGGCTCATACGCCACCGTACTGCTTGAAAACCTTGCCAATCGAGATCTAAGCCCACAGCAGCAATAGCTTTTCTTTTCACACATTTTTGACACACTGACGCTTTAGAATAGTTGCATTAAAACAGGTTTATAGAAGAGAAGATGATGGCAAGGTTCCCTCTTCTCTAAAAGGAGAAATATGTTCTATCATGAACTTCTTTTATTGAACAATGCCCATTCCTATATTCGATTTGCATCTAATTTTGCTCTGGAAAAGATATCGGAACTTCTTCAGGCTAAAGGGCTCAATCCCGATGTTGCTATCATACGGGCGAAGGAAGTCTTTGGCGAAGAGAGTGAAAAGGCAAGTCTTTACCTGCATAATCTGCAACACTGTTTTAACATCGAAATGATGCAGAAGGTGTATGATTATATCACGCACAAAGCACTTTTAAGAGAAGGTGTCCAGTTTAGTTCGTATGATAGCATGCTGGGAATGGTGCAGCATATATCTGGCTCTTCATTGAATGAACAAGAGCTGCAACAGATCAAACGCATTGCTCAGGCAAATCGGTACGCGATTGCCTTGACACGTTAAACCTTGAGTAAAATTCTGTCCAAGAGTGCTGTCGGAAAGAGCCGCTTCAATCCTCCTAAAAGGTGAGTCGCTAAGGTATTGTAGTATCGCGGTTTCGGTTTTTTTGCATTCAAGGCGTGCAGAATGTTCTTAATGACGACATCTGACTCTTTGGTAAAAGGGTCTTTTTTCTTTTTTCCTTCATAAGGAAGTAATTCTCTTTTATACTCCTCTTCAAAGACACTCTCTTTTCCCGCAATATATTGATGATACTTCTTTGTTGCATTCTTTCTAAAATCCGAGTGTACAGGTCCTGTGTTGATTGTCACGACATGTATATCGTCAGCGTAAAGCTCAAGGCGTAAGGTGTCACACAGACCTTCAATAGCATATTTGGAAGCATTATAGGCACCTCTGAAGCGTAAAGAGACAAGCCCCAAGACAGAGGAATGCTGAATAATTCGGCCGTACCCTTGAGCTCTCATGATAGGGATGACCTGACGTGTCACTTCATGCAGTCCGAAAAGATTGGTCTCGAACTGTTCGCGCAGTACATCGGTTGCAATGTCCTCAACAGCACCCGGTTGGCCGAAACCGGCATTGTTAAACACTGCATAGAGTTTGTCGTCTGTTAGTTTCATAATGCTCTCAAGGGTCTGCCTGATAGTCTCAGGCTGGGTAACATCAAGAAGATAGGCATCCAACCCTTCATTTTTTAAACGTTGGACATCTTCATTTTGACGGGCACTGGCAAAGACCCTGAAACCGTTTTGGTGTAAATAGTGGGCTGTATCGTAACCGATTCCACTGGAACAGCCCGTAATCAATATTGTTTTTTCCATATGGAATTTTATCTAAATACTATACGTGGTATAGTAGACTTTCTAAAATTGATTCAAAGCGAAAGATATGACCAAGAAAATATTTATTGGAATAGGAACTGCTCTTGTAATTGCAGGTGCATTAGTTTTAGTTATGTTGGAGGGACAACCGTCAACAGTCGTTATTGATCAGGCGAATGTTGTTAGAAAAACTGTTAACATGAGCGGAATGACTTGTGAAGCGTGTGAGATCGCGATCGAAAAGGTTTCAAAGAATCCGGGTGTTGTGAAGGTAGAAGCCTCGAGTCCGGAACAGAAGGCTGTCGTCGAGTATGACAAGACACAGACAGATATACATACTATAATGAAAGCGATTGAGTTGAAAGGTTTCAAGCCCGTCAGCTATGAAGATGAAGATGGCCTGCATGAACTGGCTCCAAACAAGTCAGATGCCCCAGAGCATGAAATGAAGTGCGGAAGCGGAAAATGCGGAACAGGAAAGTGCGGAGGGGAGTAGGGTCTCCTGGGGAAAACAAAAAGGGAGTAGAATGGAGTTTGTGCAAGAGTTTATAAATGCGCTTGTAGATCTTAGCAACGCGATGGCACCATATATTGTTTTTGGCCTTTTGTTCGCAGGGATTTTACACGAGCTGGTACCGGAAACACTGGTGACCAAGCACCTGGGTAAAGAGAATGTCTCTTCTGTCGTCAAGTCGACAGTGTTTGGTATCCCTCTTCCGGTATGTTCATGTGGCGTCATTCCTTTGGCCACAAGCATTAAAAAGAGTGGGGCTTCGAAAGGGGCAACACTCTCTTTTTTGATCTCAACACCCATCACGGGTATTGATTCGATTCTGGCTACTTATGGGATGTTTGGCTGGGCCTTCACACTCTATCGTGTTGTTACATCGATGATTATTGCGACAGTGGCAGGTATCTTGACCAATATCTGGGATAAAAAAAGTGAAGAGGAGGTGCCCAAACCTGCCTTCTCTGCAGTAAATATGTCACAGAAACCTGCGCAGGGCCTTTCATTTTCAACCGCGCCGAATTTCTCTGTAGCTGCTGAAGAAGAAGTCCCGAGCTGTTGTTCATCCTCCTCTTGCGAGAGTGATACAAAAAAAGGCTTTTCAATATCAAAAGCTTTACGCTATGCCTTTATGACGCTGCTTTCGGATATTGCAAAACCTCTCTTTTGGGGTCTTGTTATCGGGGCATTGATCACTATAGCGATCCCGCAAAACCTCAGTGACATCCTGGTCGAATACTCATGGCTTTCTTATGCTATTGTCATCGCTATTGCTATTCCTATGTATGTCTGTGCAACGGCTTCGCTTCCAATTGCTGCTGGCTTGATGCTTTCGGGTGTCAGTGCCGGAGCGGCCTTTGTCTTCTTATCTGCCGGGCCGGCAACGAATACCGTGACCATTGGTGTGGTCAAGAAGATGTTAGGTACGCGTTCTTTGTATATCTATCTTGCCAGCATCACCCTGGGAAGTATCCTTTTTGGTCTTGGACTGGATTATATTTTTAATGTCTCGAACATAAATCCGAAGTCATTAGTGCATATGGATGAGCATGCAGGCATTATCTCAATGATAAGCAGTATTATATTATGGGGGTTTGTCTTCTACTTTATGGCGAAGCCTTATTTTAAAAACAAGGGTATGAATGGAAAGTAAACTGTTAGAAGATCTGAGACAAAACCGCAAAGATTATGAGAAGAAAGTCCTTGAGTCAATAAAAGACAATATCTATCAGCGTGAGCGTTATAATGTAGATTTCACTCTTGCCCTTGGAGCGACACCTTCAGAAATGGATATGGAAATTTTTTCAACGTTGATACGTGAGTCTGACAGGTTTATCATATTAGACAAGCATATCTGTTGTGTCGTCTTTCCATTCACCAACTCAGCTGACGGGATTAAGGCGACGTCAAACCTGCTTAGTAAGTTTGAGATGAAGTTTTTCTCACAAAAGATCTATCTCAGTATTGTTAATGCCAACGATTGTGACACATCTGATCATCAAATACAAAAGCTCTTTGATGTTTTGAAGTTCTCCATTGAACATGGTATGGCAAACATGCCATTGGATAATGTAAGTTTCTAGTACTGGCAGGGTTACAGATCTTTGATAAAAGAGCTATGCATCATCAACTGTATTGATATGCAGTAGGAAAATCTGTCTGTTTTTTGAGGTATCCACATTAAAAAAGAGAAGGGCATCGTCATAGTCTTCACTTCCCTGTGGAACCTCCTCTTTTGTGACAGTGCACTCCAGTCTTTTTAGTGCCGGGGTTGTCTCATCAAAACATATCATGAACGTCTCTTGGTTTTCTAAAAATGGATTGAGACTAAGAAGATAGAAGCTGTTGTTGTCTTTGACATAGAGCTGTGAGATAGGAAGCTTTTCCTGTTTCTCCCCTTGATCTTTTATAAGATGAAAATGTGTTTGACTTTGAATGAACCTGACATGAAGCTTTGCAAGTTGTGCAGACATTGTTGATCCTCTTGAATTGTTGGCAGATTATGCTGATTTATCACCCAAAAAATAATGAAGTATTTGATTCGCATAAAAAAGTTAAGATAGTATCAAGAACCTTTATTGGATCAAGAACTTGTTGAAATAGACATCGGTCGCAAGGGGATACCCAAGACTTTTTGAGATGTTCTCCTTAATCTTTCTTTTTATCTTCGCTTTGCCAGGGGCTGTATCGGGAAAGTAGTAATCCCCGTACATTGAAAAGGTCTCGATAACGGCGTTTTGTACCAATATCCTGTTCTCTTGCAGTGTAGTGAATGCCTTGTGGTCACATTTAATCGAAAGGTTAAAAGTCAAATAGTTTTCACTGCTGATATTGACCCTATAGTCGCCGAGATTATAGATGTTGTCTTCTTGTGACTCTACCTGAAATCTTCTTTGTTTTGCAATACTGTTATTACCAAAAGTATAACCGATTTGGTCCAGTGATGACTTCTTCTTGGGTATCAGAGAATTGGTTAGAAAGATGATAGATATTACTATGATAAGTACGACAAGCAAGAGGCTGATCTTGATTAACTTTTTATTTGGCTTGATTGGATTAGACTTATTTTTCATGTGTAGCAGATTCTATCAGAAGTCATTGGAAAATTGAATTGAAATCGAAAATAGAAAGTCGGATTGCATGCGTCTGACACACTTATACACAATCTGGTATTGTAAAAAATATCAAACTTGATGGGTCTTTTTAAGGACATACCGTGTGAGAATAGGTCCGATTAACTCATGGATGATAGTGGTGGAGATGATGACACTTAAGATAAGGGGTGCAAAAGGTTCAAAAACAGCATCGTTTTGCAGGGAAAGTGTCAGACCGATTGCCAGTCCTGCCTGTGGAAAAAGAGCAAGACCTAAGTAATGCTGTACATTTGAATCGGCTGAGGATATCCTGGCGCCCACATAAGCACCGGATATCTTGCCGATGATGCGTAAAAGGATATAAGCAGCCAGGATGAGTGGCATGGCATACATCATTTCAAACTTCAGATGCATAGCTGATAAAATGAAAAAGAGCATAAAGATGATCTCTTCAAGATGGTTGTCTATCTCTTCTTCGACAAGATCAAAATCCTTAGAGGTATTGGTCATGACAAAACCCATGACCAGTGTGGAGAAAATTGCTTCCAGTCCCCATGATGTACTCAGACTGTAGATGATAAAGACAAGACCAAGTGTAGAGATGGTCTCCATACCTTTGTGGTGGGCAAAAAGCCTATCAATTAAGGTCGAGATGACAGCACCGAGAATACCAAGAACGGCACTGAGTGTTATGACTTTCAATGCATTGATCAAGGTCATAAGATGAAAATCACCTGTTCCAATGATCGTATCGCTGATAGTGATAGCCAGGGCAAACAGTATTAATGCCATCGCATCATCTAAGGCGACAACACCAAGAAGTGTCGTCGTAAACTTTCCCTTCGCTTTTAGCTCATGTATTACAGAGATGGTCGCAGCTGGAGCAGTGGCAGCGGCAAGCCCTCCAAAGAGTATCGATATGGCAAGCGAGTATTCAGTAGAGAGGTTCTGGTAGCCTGATAGCAGATAAAAACCGGTGCTGACGGTGATAAAGGCGAGTGTCCCTTCGAAAAAGGTAATATAAAGCACCTGTTTTCCGACTTTTTTGATCTGGGAGAATTTTAAGGTTGCACCGATCATAACAGCGATTAAAGACAGAGACATGTCAATGACGAAGTGGCTTTTCTCAATGAAGCTTTCGGGGATGATATTCAAAATCTCCGGTCCGATGAGTAAGCCTACAAGAAGGTAACCGACGACTTTTGGAATAGGCAGTTTTCTTGTTAACCACTGTGTCAGTGAGCCTAAAAGAAAGATGATGCCAAGATAAAAGAGTGTTTGCATATTGTTATTGTATCATGGCTTTGAATGACAGGCTATTCGATCGTAGAAATAAAAGCAAGTTTAAAATTAGTTTTAGAGTAGTTAAATTATCCGGCTTATATAGAATTGATGTCATACTTTTTCTCAGGCTGAAGCACCAAGCTCTTATAAAAAGCCACATCCTCTTGTCTGCTCCGGTCTAAGAAAGGAGTCGATATGTTTTTCAAAACATTTTCTTTTACTATGCTGGGTAAAGTTTTGGCGGGGGTGATGACCACTGCCATAGTTATTGTAGCGCAAGCCGATGAATTGTCCCTTTCGAAACTTGCTAATGATACAAGTCTACAATGGGGTCCTTGTCCGGCTTTTCTTGGAGAAGCATGTAAGATAGCTGTGCTTCACGGAGATCCCGCAAAGCCTAACAGTGATGTTTTTTTTAAAGTCCCAGGGGATTATAAGATCCCTCTGCATTGGCATAATTCTGCTGAACGTATGATCTTGGTCAGTGGCAAGATGGATGTTGAGTATAAGGGAGAACAGAACACTCTTCTCGTTCCCGGAAGTTATGCGTATGGTCCACCAAAAAAACATCATAAGGCCTATTGCCACAAGGGGGAGGATTGTGTGTTGTTTATTGCTTTTGAAAAGCCTATAGATGCTTTTGAGGTAAAGTGAGTACAAACATGCTTGTGTACTCAGCGCTTATGTTTAAATTGATACATAAGGATAGAAGCTGCCACAGCAACATTGAAACTTTTTATCCCTTCTACCATTTCGATGGATACGACGTGATCGCATGCCTTAAGGACATCTTGGGAGATGCCTTTCCCTTCATGCCCCATAAGCAGTACCCATTTCTTCGGGACCTCGATCTCGGAAAGGGCAATGGCGCTTTTGGAGGTTTCTGCGGCAAAGACGGTGTAGTCCCGCTTTTTAAGGTTGGCGATCGTCTCAAAGATATCCTCGTAACGATGTGTTTTCAACATACTCATATGTCCCATAGAGACACGCAGAGCCCTTCGGCCATAGGGGTGAGGCCCTTGCCGAGGCAGAAGATATGAATCCACTCCAAGGGCAGCGGCAGATCGGGCTATCGAGCCGATGTTCTCTGTCGAAGTGATCATGTCAAGCATGATAATATGATCGCCCAGGTTATGTAAGGGAGCATCTTCGGGCCGAATACCGTGCATCATACAGTTATGATGGATCTTGTGGCCGACGATTTGTTCCATCAGCTTCTTATCGGCCAGAAAGAGTTTCGGAATCTTTTTAGTTTCAATAAGTTCATAAAACTCGTCATAATATTCCTGCGTCGCCAAGATACTTTTGACTTGAATGGAACTCTGTAGCAGGATGTTGACCACTTTTGGACTGTCAGCGATAAAAGAATTGTCTTCTGCAAAAGCATTGTCTCTCAGTTGTGCGTATATCTCCAGGTTGGGAGAGTTCAAGTCATCGACGTTGATAAGGTTCATAGCATGCCTTTAAAAAGTATCCTGCATCAAGATACAGTCGAAACAGGGGTGTTCCTGATTTGGCGTTTAAGCAGGAAGTAACCTATCAACCCGGAAAAGAATGATCCGATCAGGATACCCAACCGGTCATCGGTGATGTCATAGCAGGTACCTTCAGTGCACTGAAAGGCAAGAGAGCCAATAAATAGACTCATGGTAAAGCCTACACCGCTAAGCACGGCAATACCATATATCTGTGCCCAGTTCACACCGTAAGGCAAACGGGCCAGGCCCGTTTTGACAGCAAACCAACTAAATAAAAAGATACCGGCTTGTTTCCCTAACAAGAGTCCTAGAGCGATACCCATCGTCACAGAATCGGTAAGGTCGTAAATATCCAATGTCTCAAAGATTATTCCCGAGTTGACAAAAGCAAACAGAGGCAGAATAATGAAGTTGACCGGTGCATGCAAAGAGCTCTGCAGATCGCTAAAGCTCTGTTTGTTGTTCTTTATAGGGATAGAGAGACCAAGGATGACACCAGCAAGGGTGGCATGGACACCGGATTTAAGTAAGGCGACCCATAACAACATACCTAAAAAGATATAGACCGAATTATTGACGATCCAAAAACGGTTGATCATAATCAGCAGGGCAACCATCACTGCTGCGATGCCAAAAGCGGTAGGGATCAAGTCGTGCGAATAATATAAAGCGATGATAAGAATGGCACCGATATCATCAAAGATGGCCAATGCAAGAAGAAAGATTTTCAAAGAAGGTGGGACCTGTTTGCCCAGTAGGGATAATATACCAAGAGCAAAGGCGATATCTGTTGCGACAGGGACACCCCATCCTTCCAAGGCACGACCGCTGTTCCAGTTGAATGCCGTATAGATCAAGGCGGGTAAGAGCATTCCCCCAAAGGCAGCGAAGATAGGCAGGACAATTCGCTGTTTCTCTTTGAGACTTCCTTCAACGGCTTCACGCTTAATCTCAAGGCCGACCATAAAGAAAAAGAAGCCCATCAACCCGTCATTGATCCAGTGTAGAAGGGGTTTGTCTATCGAAAAGGTATCAATACTGACAACGACACGAAGTTCAGTGAGATATTGGTAGAGCCATGAAAAGGATGAATTGGCCAAGAACATGGCCATCAGAACGGCGATTAAAAGAAGTTTTCCTGTAGAAGATTCTTCTTTGAAAAAGTGTAATAATGAGTCTTTAAGTAACAAGGAACGGGCCTTTTTTTATCTCTTGTATTGGATAATCATAGCCTCTTTTTCCTTGAGGAAGATTGAGTCTGCTACTCTTTTGTTTCGGAGCTTTCAGTTTTGTCTTGATCTGCGGATACCGACTCTTTCTCTTTTAGGGTTTCAAAGAGCTGAAGTGCACGATAGAGGTTTTTTGTGAACCGACGGGTAAGGTGGAGGTCATTGATCGTGATCGCTGTGACATTTTTGCTTAAGCCGGGATGCTGAGCGATTGAAGAGACACTTTCAATGGTTTTTTTATAGGAGTTGTCGATCTTGGAAAAGTTCAGTTCCATTTTGGCAAGATCCTTGTCCTCTCCTTTGATAAAGTCATTAAAGATCATGATGCTGTTCAGGATCTGATATCGTGTATTATGATAGAAGTGTTGAATCTCAGCGATTTCAATACCTGAAAGCAGCTCAAGGTCATTAAGCATGTCTTTAATGGCCTTGGAAGCCGAAGCAAGCCTCGTAGCAATATCTGTAAGGGTCAAAAGCAGTTTCTGCTGTCTGTCATCACTGATATGCAGTGACACTGCGGCGGCATAATTATATATCTCACCTTCAAGCTCTTGAAGTTGTGAATAGAGTTTTGTATAGGAGACATCCAAAGGCTCTTTGGAATGATCAAGCAGTTTGTCGATGGCATGCCGTTTCTCAAGGGCATGCGGTGGGATGATATTGATGGCAAAAAGAGAGAACTCACTCACTTTTTGTATCAGGTGTTGCATCTCAAGTTCAAGACTTTCTAAAGCAACAAGAGGCACATCGGCCGTGACAGTATGAATGTGTTTGGTCACGACAGTAGGTTCTTTCGTAAACCTTTTTCCTAAGAAACTGGCAAGGGCTGGTATCCAAAAAAACCAGAGTAATACGCCTAACAGGTTGAAGATGGTGTGAAAGAGTGCCAAGGCGATGACAGGTTCACTTTCAGGGATAATCATAAATGTCAGTTTCGTAATAGCAGAGACGAATATCAATGCGACGGCCGCCGTACTCAGATTAAATAAAAAATGTACGGCAGCTGCACGTTTTTTATCGGGAGAGCCACCTATGGAGCCTAATAGAATCGTTATCGTCGTACCGACGTTGGCTCCGATAATGAAAATAGCAGCCATCTCAAAAGAGACAAGCTGGGTAAAGAGGGCACTTTGTGCAATTGCAATCGAGGCAGAACTGGACTGGACAAGGGCAGTGAGGAGGATACCAATGAAGATGAAAAGATAGGGGTTAAGCTGTTTATAGGTACTCAAATCAAACCCTTCAGCGATAAAACCAAGGCTTTCCTTCATCCCTTCCAGACCTAAAAAGATCAGTCCAAAGCCTACCATTCCCCCCAGATAATTTCTCCAGGCATTGTCTTTTTCGACGAGGATAGAACCGATACCCCCAATGGCAATCACACTAAAAGCCAGAAGCTTGATGTCGAATTTAAACCCAATAACGGCGATGATCCAGGATGTGACAGTCGTTCCGATGTTGGAGCCAAAGATGATCCCGATTCCGTTTTGCAGGCTTAGTACCCCTGCCCCGATAAGTGAAAGTGTCATCAAGGATACGAGAGAAGAACTTTGAAAGAGTGCCGTACTGGCAAAGCCTGCTGTAAGCGAGCGTATATTCGTACGTGTCGCATTGTTGATCATTTTTTTAAAAGAACGGCCAGCAGCACTTTTGATACGTTCTTCTAGGTAGAGCATACCGAAGAGAAAGAGTCCTAAAGAAGCCAATATCTCGATAACTGCAATCAGCATTTAATCACCTTTGTATGATTCTTATAGTGTAACATGATTTTATAATGACTATTCGTTATAAAAGATATGAATATTCAACTTTCCTGTATGTATGGTGTGATGATGAAGATGAGGTTAAGAGCGAATTCCCTCTTTCATTCCGTTGTTATTTCAGGACGAGAGAGGAAAAGTATGCTCCAATAAACGAAGCGGTCTGGCCACTTAGTTGACGCATGAATGATTCGATTTTGTCTTCTTCCAACCAGACTGGTTTATCGACCTTCGCCAATTTTAAGAGTGCCTGTTCAGCGTCAAAACCGACACCGACATTGTCTATCAGGCCGACTGCTTTTGCCTGTGATGCTGTGAAAATATGAGCATCTGCATATTCTGTATGCTTGGCAGGGTCAAGCTTACGGGCTTGTGAGACGTCATTGACAAAAAGATCATAGGTGTCATTGATCACTTTTTCCAGTTCTGCCTTTTCATAAGGTTCCCATTGGCGTGAAGCTGTTCCGACTTCTTTGTATTTACCTGCTTTGACAGTCTGTTCTGAAATTCCGATCTTTTGTGCCAGTTCTGCAAAGTTGCTTCCTTGCATGATGACACCGATGGAACCGACCATAGAACCCGGATTGGCAAAGATCTTATTCGCATAGATCGAGGCATAATAAGAGCCGCTTGCAAGCGTACCGGAAGCGTAAGCGATGACAGGTTTCTCTTTTTTAAGACGTTTGATGGCTTCCATGATCTCAATGGAGGGGGCTACTGCACCCCCGGGTGAATTGATGACAAAGAGGACTCCTCGGATATGTTTGTTCTTCCGAACCTCCTCAAGCTGGTTGACGATCAAGGTGGCATCCATGATCATTCCTTCAAGTTTTACCTTGGCAAGGTTAGGCTGCTTAAGCTCTGTTCCACCAGGGGAGAATATAAGAAAAACTATCAGTAGGAACAACATAGCCTTAAAATGGTTTTGAATAAATTTCATCACAGCAAAAAATGGTGAGAAAAACTGTTTAATGGCATCCATATTTACTCTACCTCCGTGTAGCTACCGTTAATATAACGGTGTGAAATGTGAAACTGTTGCAATATCAAATGAATAGGCAACTGTTCGTTTGGCTCTTCTTCCAGGTTGATGACAAGAAGGTCTGCGCTCTTACCTTCAGTAATCTCACCTGTATTGAGATTCAGAGCTTTTGCTGCATCAATTGTAACAGAATTCAATAACTTTTTGGCAAGTTCCAAGAGATCCCCCTCTTTATGCATGAACATGGCGATCTTCATCTCTTCAAAAAGGTTGAGGTCATAATTGGAACTCAGACCGTCAGTCGCACACAGCCATTTTAAGCCATGCGCTTCTATCTGATCGAGATTAAGCGCCCCATTACCCAGGAGACGGTTGGAGATAGGACAGTGTATGATGGTGTGTCCTGCCGTTGTGAGTTCTTTATACTCCTGTTCATTGGCGTGTATGACATGGGTGAAAAGGGTTGGGGTGTCTTTAAAGAGATCAAGGAACTCCTCAGAGGTATTGACGGCATATTCCTGTTTCAAGAAGTCATTGAAGAATGGTTTGAACTCTCCACTGTTCGTATCAAGCCATTGCCTCTCTGCAGGGCTTTCCATATAGTGTGCAGATAGAGGATAGTTCCGCTCTGAAGCCAGGGCGATCCCACGTTTGATCAGAGCCGGGTGGACTGAATAGGGGGAGTGTATGGCAATTGCCGGATAGAATCCTTCACGTTTGATGTTCTCTGAGGCTTCAAGTCTGGCAGAAAAGTCAGAAAAGAGGGCATCTGCCATACTTGCCTGTGAGCCGATCAGTTCATTGAAGAAAACAACATTCTGTTTTGCCTGTGCAGCAGCTTCAAGGTCCATACCGTGAGAAGAGACCGCACCGAATGTCGTTATTCCGGAGCGAAGCATCGTATTGGTCGCCTTTGTCATACAGTCGATATCACAATTGTTGATCAACTCTTCACGGTGTTCAATAACACTGTGCAGCCAGGGAAGAAATTTACCATACTTAAGTTTTGTTTTGTTTGCTGAGAACTCCAAATGGACGTGTGCATTGATAAGACCGGGCATGGCAATAGAGTAGGGCGGAGTATCGATAACTTCGGCATCAGGGTATGTTTGTAATAACTCATCAAGGGGTGCGATCTTTTCAATATTTTTCTCAAAGGCAAGGGAGTTTCCAGTGATGATTTCATTGTTGTGAAGAATGTAAGAGACGTGCAGTATTTTCAAAATTAAAAAGCCTTTATTAAACTAAAAAAAAATTATGCTTTACAAAGGTATAATATAGCCTTAAAATTAGATATAAGGTAAATAATGAAAGTTGTAGTTATTCAAGGGCCAAACTTAAACATGCTGGGTGTTCGTGAACAAAATATTTACGGACCGATGAAATTGGAGCAGATCCATACACAGATGAAAGAGTTTGCAGGACAGAATGGAATTGAAATCGAATTTTTCCAAAGTAACTTAGAGGGTGAGATCGTAGATCGTATCCAGGAATGTCTAGGGGACGCGAATGGAATCATTATCAATCCGGCAGCTTACACACATACCTCAATCGCTATTCGTGATGCGATCTCGGCAGTAGCATTGCCGACGATTGAAGTACATATCTCGAATATCCACCGTCGTGAAGAGTTCCGTCGTACGAATATGATCGCACCGGTATGTGCATCGTCAGTTATCGGTTTCGGTCCGTTTGGTTACCACCTTGCGATGACGGGAATGGTACAGATCTTTTCAGAGATTTCTGCGATGCAGGAAGCTCAAAAACAACAAGAGGCAGCGCAGGCGTAAGATGCTTTCCAAGCGCCTTGACAGCAGACTTACACTGATAAGAACCTCTTTGTTCCCCCGTAAATACAGAGGTTCGAAGAAGCGCTATAGCGTTACTTTGGGCGTAGGGGGAAATATCGGTGACGTAGTTCGTCGGTTGGAAAAGTTAGGCTTTTTCTTTCAGGCCGATCGTCATTGTGACCTAGTGAGAACAGGGCCTATTTTAAAGAACCCGCCTTTTGGGTATTTACAGCAGGATGACTTTTATAATTCTGTTATGATAGTAAGGACAAACCTTCAACCCAAGGCTTTTTTGAAATATGTCCTGGAAGTCGAGCGTAAGTTCGGTCGCAAACGCAGTTTTGAAAATGCACCCAGAACGCTTGATATTGATGTCATATTTTATGAGAACAGAACAATGCAGACTAAAGAGTTGACACTTCCTCATCCACATTGGAAAGAGCGAGAAAGCGTAGTGATACCGATGACATATATGGAGCGTAGATGAAAATTTTGACGTTTAACGGAAAATCTCCTGCTGAAGCATTAAAGAAGGCACAATTGGCTGTCGGTGAAGATGCCATGCTGATTGAGACAAAAGAGATTCGTAAAAAAAGTCTAACGGAAACGGCCCTGTATGAGATCATTGTAGGTATTGATGACAACGTGGCGGCAGAACTGGATGCACGCCAGGGGACACAGAGCATGGATGCTTCCAGGCCGGTGGCAAAGAGCAGTGCGGATGTGCTTTACAATATCTCGGAAGCTGCACGCCAGATTTCAAAGATAGCTGAAGTTACTGAAGAGGATAGCCCACTTACGACAGAAAAGTATGACGCGGACAGAGTCGTAGCCAGGGTCAAAGAGAAAAGTACGGATCCTGTGGAGTTTAAACAGATCAAGGATGAGATATCCAAACTTGGTGATAAGGTGAAACTGATCCAAAACATGTTTTGGGATGAACGTTCAGGCAGTCTGGGTGATATTCATATTCCACCGGAGTTTTCCGAGATTTACAAGTTGACTTTAGAGAGCGGGATGAATGCGAAACATATCGAAGAGATCATGAAGCTAACACTAGAGCATATGCCGATCAAGATGCGTGAGAACTCACAGACGGTCAAACGCTATTTTCAGGTTTTGTTACGCAAGATGGTTCCCGTCAGAATGGAATCCACACCCAAGCCGGGTACAAAAAAAGTGATCATGCTCGTCGGGCCTACCGGGGTAGGAAAGACGACGAGTATCGCAAAACTGGCTGCACGTTTTTCGTATATGATGCAGAAGAAATACAAGGTGGGTCTAATCGTTTTGGATACCTACCGTATAGGGGCCGTAGAGCAGTTGATGCAGTATGCCCGTATGATGAAGCTTGGGATCGAGACAGTTGTTGATCCTCCCGAGTTTGCTTCTGCATTGAATGCGATGAGCTATTGTGACTACATTCTGATTGATACGATGGGTTCGTCTCCATATGACAAAGAGAAGATTACAAAGATTTATGACTGCCTGCAGAACAATACGACTGATCTGCAGGTCGATACAGTCCTTGTCCTGCCTTCTTCGATCAAGTTTGAAGACCTCAAAGCGACCTATGACAACTTTGAGCCTTTAGGCATCGATACAATGATGTTTACCAAACTTGATGAGACAAGAGGATTTGGTAATATTTTTTCTTTGATGTATGAGACATCAAAGCCGATCTCCTATTTTTCAGTAGGACAAGAGGTCCCTGAAGACCTGGTCGTTGCAAGCAGTGACTATCTGATAGACTGTATGCTCAACGGTTTTGACAGGAACAAGAGATGATCACGCAGGCGCAAAAGCTTAAGGAGCTGGTTGAAGAGAATAGCAAGTCTACAGCCAAAAAGACGCGTTTTATCGCTATTACAAGTGGTAAGGGAGGTGTCGGAAAGAGTACGATCAGTTCTAATATCGCTTATCTGATGGCACATTATGGTCTGAAAGTCGGGATATTCGATGCGGATATCGGACTGGCGAACCTTGATGTCATGTTCAATGTCAAGCTAAACAAAAATATTCTGCATGTTCTCAAGGGTGAGGCGACCGTCAGTGATATTCTGATCCCTGTTGCACCAAACCTTCTGCTTATCCCTGGAGAGAGCGGGGATGAGATTTTGAAATACAGTGATGGGAGTCTGTTTGAGCGTTTTATGCAGGAGTCACATGTCTTGGATGACCTGGATGTTCTGTTGATTGATACAGGTGCAGGTATCGGAGAGCATATCCAGCTCTTTTTAAATGCGGCAGATGATGTGATCGTTGTCACTGTTCCCGATCCTGCTGCCATCACAGATGCCTATGCGACAATCAAAGTCACCTCAAAGATACGAAACAAGATCAGCTTGATCTTCAATCAGGTACGTTCCGAGAAGGAAGCTCAATTGCTCTACGATAAAATATCAAAGGTAGCCAGTGCGAATATTGGTCCGGCACTTGAGCTTGAACTGCTTGGAAAAGTCAATGCTGATGAAAAGGTGGGACGTTCTATCAAGCAACGAAAGATCTTTTCCAAAGAGAATCCGATCTCACCTACAACTCGGGATCTGGAGAAAATCGTTAAAAAACTATCACGCAACTTGGAACGGAACATGCTGGTATCTGCTGAGGAAAGTGGTATTCAGGGACTTTTCAAGCGACTGATGACCCATTTTTAAAGTGATAGGTCGGTTAAGAGAGGGGGATGGATAAAGATATGCGCAGTACGAACTTTGTCTCCTTTTTGACAGTGCAAGGTTTTTTTATAGGCTTTGTGTTTTCACTTTTAAAAGCTAAAAATGCGGAAGAGATATTAATATATACGTTGCTGATTACAGCGTTTTTCTATCTTTTCTCACATTTTACAATATCTTTCTTTATCCGTTACAGTCCTTTGAGAAAAGAATATTTTCCGAAGGGACGGCATGAGGGAGACCTGGACTACTATGCCAATGAGATAGCCAAGCGTGAGAAGATCATTGAAAGTTCGCATGACTTTTTAGAGGCTTTGGATAAGAAGTACAAGTCCCAAAAGACAAAACGAAAGAGCAAGTGATGGAATGCAACAAGACGAATGCTTATGTCAATGAACTCAAGCATAAAGAAGATGAACTCGCAATTCAGTATCTTCCTGCCGTCAAAGCTATGGCTTTTCGTTTGAAGGAGAGGCTCCCCAGTTCTGTCGACTTTTGTGATCTCACTGCTATTGGAACGGAAGAACTGGTCAAACTGGCGCGCCGTTATGATGAGACGCAAAACGATTCCTTTTGGGGATATGGCAAGACGCGTGTGTATGGGGCAATGCTGGATTATCTTCGCTCTTTGGATGTCGTAAGCCGTTCAAACAGGAAGCTTATCAAGATGATAGATAAGGCTATCACGGCTTATATGGCCGAGAATGAAGATGAACCGAGCAATGCAGAGCTTGCAGAGATCTTGAATGAGAGCGAAGAGAAGATAAATGATGCACGGATCGCTTCTGAGATATATGCAGTCATGCCGATTGATGAACAGCTCTCACTAGCGAGTGAGAGCAGCACATTAGAGACGGTCGAAAAAGAGAATCTGATCGAAGTGATTGAAAAAGTGTTGGAAAACCAGAGTGAAAGAGAACAGTTGATTATTCAATTATATTATTTTGAAGAGCTATCATTAAAAGAGATCTCGCAAGTGCTAGAGATTACAGAGTCACGTATTTCACAGATACACAAGGCTTTGCTTAAAAAAATTAGAGATTCCATAGGAGCGGATAATGGCTGATATACTCTCCCAAGAAGAGATCGATGCCCTTTTAGACGTTGTTGATGACGAAGGTGATGATGCCTTAGGGATCGAAGAAGAAGAGGTCTTTGAGCAAAAGCAGATCACGCTTTATGATTTCAAGCGTCCAAACCGTGTCTCTAAAGAGCAGCTGCGTGCCTTCAGAGGGATACATGACAAGATGGCAAGGTCACTCTCTTCACAGATTTCGGCTATTATGCGTTCTATTGTAGAGATCCAACTTCACTCAGTCGATCAGATGACCTATGGCGAGTTTTTAATGTCTCTGCCAAACCCTACATCATTCAATGTCTTTTCGATGAAACCGCTTGAGGGCTCAGGTGTCCTTGAGATAAACCCTTCGATCGCTTTTCCTATGCTTGACAGGCTCTTGGGCGGGAAGGGTGAGCCTTTTGAGTCCAACAGGGAGTTCTCAGATATAGAGCTCAGTCTTTTTGAGACGGTTCTGCGTGTTATGATGAGTACGCTTAAAGAGGCATGGGGGCCTGTGACAGAAGTCTACCCTTCTGTCGAATCGAAAGAATCGAGTCCGAATGTCGTTCAGATTGTTGCACAAAATGAAATCGTAGTCATGGTCGTTATGGAGATAATCATCGGACACAGTTCGGGTATGATGAATATCTGTTACCCGGTCATTGCTTTGGAACCGGTACTTCCAAAGCTGGCATCACGTGATCTGATGCTTAATGAGACAAGTTCGAAGAAGAGCCGTAACCAGGAACTTCAGGTGCTTATCGGGGGAGCCCGGGTCACGGTTGAAGCAAACCTGGGCATGGCAGAGTTGACCCTGAGAGAAGTCCTTGATCTTAACAGCGGCGATATTATCAGACTGAATGCAAGTGCCGATGATATAGTCAGTTTAAGCGTTGATGGCAAGGAACGGTTCAAAGGTGAGATCGGACTTCGCCGCTTTAGAAAGTCGATTTGTATCTCAGAGATTATCTACACAGAAAGAGATGATGTTAAACGGGTGTTAAAGCATTATGAAGAGATTCGTCGCGACAAGATCTCCGGGGTAAAAGAGATTATGTACAACGAACAACATGAAGACGAAGATGAAGATGAGGACTTTGCAAATGAATGAGTTTATTAAACTTTTTGAATCTGAGACGGTCGCGACTATTGAAGGTCTGACGGGACAGGCACCAAGCCTTGAGCTTAAAGAAGAGGAGACGATCTCGATCGTCTCAAATATCATACCGCCTACGGCGATGGTCTCTGCCGAAGTAGGCGGTG
Organism: Sulfurimonadaceae bacterium; assembly: GCA_041546465.1. GTDB lineage: Bacteria > Campylobacterota > Campylobacteria > Campylobacterales > Sulfurimonadaceae. The sequence continues at coordinate 6,661 of JBFEWG010000006.1, read as the reverse complement.
ATATAGAAGCAAAAGCTGCCATTGCCATACCTCCGACCCTGGCAACAGCCTTGGGGGACCTGATGCTTGGTGGTGAGGGTGAAGGCAAAGAGAGTATGGATGATGAGGACCTTGATGCGACAAAAGAGATCGTCTCCAATATCTTCTCAGCACTCTCAACAGCATTGACTTCTCAGGCTGAACTACCGACACTGAACTTCAAGGTCGAAGACATCGAGTTTATTGCCGAAGACGGTGAGATCAATCTTGAAGCTTACTCCAAGATGTTCGTCTATAACTTTACTTTGGGTGACATCAACTCCTTATTGATGTTTGTTATCGATGAGGCAATAGAAAAGTCGCTCAGTCCGGAAGAGGCCGCTTCATCGCCTGAGGCATCCAGCCCGGTTAAAGAAGAGTCTTCAAGTACGTCAGCTCCATCTTCTTCCGCTGCCTTTACCGCGGATGCGGATAATAATATCAACCTTATTATGGATGTCAAACTTCCTTTACGTGTACGCATCGGTGAAAAGAAGATGCTCTTGAGAGATGTATTAAGTATGGATATCGGTTCCGTCATAGAGCTGAATCAACTTGCCAATGATCCTTTGGATATTTTGGTGGATAACCATGTCATCGCTCAAGGTGAAGTTGTCATCGTGGATGGAAATTTCGGTGTGCAGATCACGACTATCGGAAGTAAAAAAGACCGCTTGCAACAACTTAAAGGCTGACTTGATTACCCCAGCCATCTTTACTTTTTACCTATAAACTAATATATTCTCAGGAGCTTTTATGGAACGACGCAGAAAGGGCCAAAAGGTCTTACAGGAGAGATATGCCAGAGATATCAAATCTGCAGATACCTGGTCTGTCTTCAAGATCATCGCTGACTTTGTACAGGGGTTTGATGACCTCGGTGACCTTGGCCCTTCCGTGACTGTCTTTGGATCTGCACGCACAGATAAAGAACACCCCTATTACAAGAATGCGGTTACTCTTGGAAATAAACTGGCTGCTGCGGGTTTTAATGTCATTACCGGCGGAGGCCCGGGCATTATGGAAGGGGCAAACAGAGGTGCCTATAATCACCCTGATGTCGAGTCTATCGGCCTGAACATCGATCTTCCGATGGAGCAGGCGATTAACCCTTTTACGACAAAACAGAAAACGTTTGACTATTTCTTCTCACGCAAGGTGATGCTGGTAAAATACTCTATCGCCTATGTTATTTTTCCGGGAGGCTTCGGAACACTGGATGAGCTTTTTGAGGCACTGACTTTAGTGCAGACAAAAAAAGTCGCCGGGGTGAGAATCTTTGTCGTCGGTGTTGAATTTTTCCAACCTTTGATGGATTTTATGAAAAATACCTTGTTGGCAGAGGGAATGATAGATCCTGCAGATTTGGATATTATTACGCTTACAGATGACCTTGATCATATCGCCGAGCAGATTAAAGCATCGCTGGGTGTTCAAATCAGGGCCCTTAAAGAGGTTGGTATGGAGAATACAGAGTATTTCCATTCATTGAAGGACTTCTTTGATAATCGCGATATTGATGAAGGAAAAGACTCTTACAATATTTGATTTGTAGGTATATAAGCAGGAAACAAGATGTCAAAACTAGAAATAACGGATGGCTCTTCAGTAAAGAAAAAAGTGTTAATCGGCATGAGCGGCGGCGTAGATTCGACGGTATCGACACTCTTACTTAAAGAAGAAGGGTATGAGGTTGAAGGGGTGTACATGAAACTACATTCCAAACCGGGCTATCATGAGATCCATCAGGCCCGAGCACAGAAGGCTGCCGATTTTGCAGGTGTGAAACTACATATTCTTGACCTTCAGGAGACCTTCCAGGAAAAGGTAGTCGGCCCTTTCATACAAACTTACAAGGACGGTCAGACTCCAAATCCCTGTGCCTTGTGTAACAGGAACCTGAAGTTCGGCGAGATGTTGAAGTTTGCAGATAAGGTCGGCGCTGATTACCTTGCGACAGGCCACTATATCCAGACCGACGGCAAATACCTTCTTCAGGCCGAAGATGACACAAAAGATCAGAGTTATTTCCTTTTTTACATCCAAAAAGAGATCCTGCCGCGTCTTATCTTTCCTTTGGGAACGCGTCATAAAAGTGACATCAAAGAGTACGCTGCTTCAATAAAGGGTTTGGAGTCCTTCGCATCTCAGGCAGAATCGAGCGAGATCTGTTTTGTCGAGACGACCTATACGGATGTTCTGAAGGATTATGTCAACGTCGACCAACCGGGTGAGGTGATCGATGCTGAGGGCAATGTCGTCGGTGAGCATAAAGGGTATATGCATTACACCATCGGTAAACGTAAAGGCTTTACCGTACATGGCGCACATGAACCGCATTATGTGACAAAGATCATTCCGGAGAAAAACCAGATCATGGTAGGTCTTAAAGAGGAACTGGAATGTTCAGATGTCAAGATCAGGGATGTCAATATGTTTGATGATCGAACAAGTTTCGATACGACGGTAAAACTCCGCTATCGCACTACTGCAGTGAAGTGCCATGTTGAACTTGATGGAAATACTGGAACGATCAAGCTGGAAGAGCCTGTACTTGGTGTCGCCAAGGGTCAAGCGGCTGTCTTTTATGACGGAAACAAGCTTATTGGCGGTGGGTGGATCGCCTAGGCCCATCTTTTATTGATCAAACATCTGTTCAAATTCTGGGTTTTGTTTTTTGCCACACTCAGTACGTTGCCGCTCAATTTCATTAAGTTCATTTTTAAACTCTTTTTTCTTTTTTTCTGTAAGAATTGTTTTTGGTACTAGAAGAGCATCTGTCCCATATTTCCCGCTATACCCAAAAACTTTTTTACCTGTAACGGATTCGATACGTTTGATCGTTTCATCCGCACTGCTTCCCTCACAATGAAAGTCCGCACCACCGTTAACACACATACAGTCTTTCTTCATTTTATACGAACCTATTCTGCCTTTATAGGCTAAAATAGGAACATCTTTTGGGAGATCTCCTGAGATCTCACTTCCTGGTCTACTTGAACCATAAACAATCGCTTCTATTTTGGTGTTTTTTGTATTTTTAATGACCCAGTTTACAGCATCGTATGCACTTAATACAAGAATGACCGGTTTTTTGTTTTTTACGAGAATAAGTTCTATATTTTGATCTTTATTACTGCTTTCATACACACCTGCATAGATGACTTCACTGTTTTTGGAGGTTTGCTTGGAAAGTATTTTTCTAATCTCATCGTGTGTATGGATTTTCTCTTTTTCTTTAATCGTGACCATAAACCCTGTAGTATGCCAATTGTTGACATATTCAACTTCTATCTTATGTTTCCCCTTTGTAAAGGTGTATGGAACCTTGGTATTATTACCACCCTCATAGATAACTGTTCCATCAATAATGATACGTGTCTTCGCCCAACTCTGGGAGATACTTATATCAATAGAACTGTCTTTAGTATAGATAAAGTTTCCCACCCAATATCCACCAAAGTCTTCTGACTTGATTGAATGAAACTTATCCCAGGCATAATTGATACTGACTTTGTCTACAATTTCACTTGCAATTACTTTTCTAGGTTGATTAGTATTGATGTAGAAGGCTTTGAACTTGTTTGTAGGCACCTCATTTTTTGGATTAAGATACTTGCCCCATGTAGACTTGGCTTTCCTCGGAAACTTTTTTACAGGAAGCGTATTATGGTGAAAGTTCATCTGGTTGTTAACCGGCATTGGACGGTTTTTTTGATGAAGGGCATATGCCTTATTATCCATGACATATTCTATTTCAATCGCTTGGAGGTATTCTTGCAGTTGAGTGATTTTGCCTTGATGTCGTCCAAATCTATTAAAGTTTAAAAAACCGTTTTTTGGTGTCATGACAATTTTTTTGATATCTTTGCTTGGATTTTCCCAAATGATGACATTACTACTTTGTAAACTTGGCTTTTTAGATACTAATTTACGGTTTTTACTACTGACCCAAAGCCCAAGAGGTTCGTTATGTACTTGAATTTTATTAAAAGATTCCGGGATAAAGGGAAGTTGGCCATTTTTAAGAGCATTACCATACAAAAATATTTTTTCGACACGTTCATCTTTGTTGAAGAAAATATCCAAGCCATTCGCTTTTTTACAATACTGTCCGTTTTGATAGGCTTGGCATTGCTGAGATATACCATACTTGGTGTCTACAAAAGTTCTATTTTCATTTGCATAAGAACTGATGTCAAACATCTCATGTTGGATAATATGGCTATGCAAGGTTCTTTCATCTGTTTTTTGCAATGATCGATTGCTATGAGTGATCTTCATAAGCTCGTTATAGCACTTTACATGACCCTCTCTATCACTAAGAAAAGACTCATTAGGTTGAATGACTTTAATGATCTCCTCATGTTTTTGGGTCTGAACACGTTGAAGTATTCCATATATCTCTTCTTCTTTGTATTGTCGGGGATAAGAACCTATACAAAGCATAGGTTTGGATGTTTCATTGACAATCTCTTGTGTGGTCACAGCAGCTAAATTCAGATGTAATAACAAGTTCAGTAGTAGAATTTTTTTAATCAATTGGTTTCCTTAACAAAATAAGTAGAATCAGTCTAGTTTACTAATACTTATAATGTAGAAAAGAATAGGATTTATATGTAAAAAATCAAAAAATGTTACTAAATGTTAAATTCAGCTATTAAGGGTAAATGGTCCGAATACCCTTTTCCGGTATGATGTACCGGCCGACTTCTGCTTCTCTGCCATCGATAGAGTCTTTTCCCATTATGTGTGAAAAGGTAGTCTCTGTGAAAGCTATTAAAACTCTTTGCAATATAATGGCTTCCTTTTTCATTGATTAAAGAGGGTGAGATGATGATATGATCAAGCGCCTCTTTTTTCCCTTTGAAGATATGTGACCATCGCTGCGCTTTGGGCAGTTCCATCCACAGGTTGTAGTTGCCTTCCTGTGTCAATGTCTTTCTTGTGTAGAGTTCTCCCTGCTCATCAACGGTACGCAGTATATGATTAATACCGGTAATGCCGTTTGTATCGTTGTGTTTTCGTTTTTTCACAAAACTTCTGTGCTCTTCATAATGGGTATTGAAGTCACCCAGAAGGATATAGTCGCTCTGTGGAGGAAGCTGCTCAAGACGTTGTTTCAGCGCTTTGGCATAAAGGATGCGTTTGCTCTCAGGACTGGACTTGGATTTCCAGTGGTTGACATAGACGTACAGAGGTTTTGAATCAATGGTGAGTTTGACTTCGAGGATATTGCGCATACCTCTGTTGTGCGAGACAGATATCTCCTGTTTTTGCAGCGGATACTTGCTCAGAAGGGCTGTTTTTACAGCCGTGTTCTTTCGATCTGCAATAGCGCGGAACCTGAAATAGAGACCTTGCCTGGAGAGCTCTTTCTGCAGTTCTTTCAAGGCAATATCTGATTCTATCTCGGTAAGGCCAATGATATCCGGATTGATGTCGACAATGACCTTTGAAATGTTTTTGATCTTCTTTCTGAAGGTGTCGCGGTTCCATTGCCATTTCGTATCGGGGATGTATTCACTGTACTCGGTCCCGTCATATTTCAAGTCGAAGAGGTTCTCGACATTGTAGGCTGCTATCTTCACCGTGGTCCCTCCTAAAAGTGTTACGCTTAATATGAGGAGAAACCAGAGGCTTCTCATGCGGCGATGCCGTTGAGGCGAAGCAGTCCGGTCGTATCAAGTTCTCTGCCCATGAACTTCTCGAAAAGTACAGACATGCTTTCACTTCCGCCCAGACCAAGGATGATATCTCTGTATGAGGCAGCGATCTCTTCTTCAAAGATACCATTGTCGATAAAATGGAAAAAAGCATCAGCTGAGAGCACTTCCGCCCATTTATAGGAGTAGTATCCTGCTGCATAGCCTCCGGCAAAGATATGGGCAAATCCATTTTGAAACTTGTTATAACTAGGCGGTTTTAAAAGGCTGACCTCGTCCCTGATAGAATCCAGGAGTGCCTGGACCTCTTCACCTGTATGCAGACTCATATGAAGTTTGAAGTCAAAGATGGAAAACTCAAGCTGACGCAGCATACTCATCGCCGATTGGAAGTTACGCGCCTTGTCAAGTTTGGCAATCATCTCGTTTGAAAGTACGTCCCCGGTTTTATAATGCTTTGCAAAGAGACGAAGGACCTGCGGTTCGTAGGCAAAGTTCTCTAAGAACTGTGAAGGAAATTCTACAGCGTCCCATTCGACGCCGTTCACACCGCTGACGGAGCTCTCATTGACATTGGAGAGCATATGATGAAGGGCATGTCCCATCTCATGAAAGAGGGTGACAACATCGTCGTGACGCAGCAGTGAAGGGTTGGTATCAGAAGAGGACGGAAAGTTACATACGATATAAGCCGATGAAAGTACGGTCTCACCCTTTTCATCCTTGCAGTGTGTCTGCCAGTTGTTCATCCATGCACCCCCTCGCTTGGACGAGCGGGCTTCGAGGTCTATGTACAGACGTGAACGCAGAGTATTGTCAAGGTAGAGGTCGTAAGCCGATGCTTTGTCATCCCAAAGCTGGATATCGACAGGTCGGAACTCAATACCGAGAAGTCTGTTCAAAAAGTCAAACAGGCCCTGCACAACAGAGTGTTGCTCAAAATAGGGTCTGTAAGCCTCTTCATCGATCTCATATTT
>JBFEWG010000186.1:0-2088 GCA_041546465.1 Sulfurimonadaceae bacterium | reverse complement strand
GATAAAAAATGCAAACATCTGACCTGTGAAGTCACCATAATAATGTGAAATCGCCACAAGAGCGACATTGACTGAGTTTAATAAAATCTCTGTTGCAAAAAACAGCATCAATAGATTCTTGCGGCGCATGACACCGATCAAACCGATTGAAAACAGTACTGCTGAAAGCACAAGATAATGTGTTAAAGTGATTTCCATTATGAAACAACCTCCGCATTTTTTGTATCGATCTCTTCTTCACTCAATTCTGAGTATGAATCATCCATCTTCTTTCCTGCCAAGACAATACCCGCAATCATTGCAACCAATAACATGACAGCTGCAACCTCGAAAGGGACAAGATACTTTGTGAAAAGGACCATACCGACAGCTTGAGAGTTACCCACACCCTCAACGATCGGGTAGTGTGCTTCGATATTTCCAGCAATGATCGGTGCTGTCACCATACATACGACCAAAAGTGCCGCCAAACCGCTGAGTCCGAATACGACCTTTGCATTCGTCCCTTTTTCATGAAGTTCACGCGTTGTATCGAAAAACATCATCCCGAATGCATACAGTGCCATGACCGCACCTGAATATACGATAATTTGAACGACACCCATGAAATCTGCCTCAAGGATAAAGAAAAAGGCAGAGATAAATATCATACCTGCTGCCAAAGCTGTCAATGCATATAATGAGTGCTTAGTCGTTACTGTAATCCAGAACATCGCAATCGTCAAAAATGCAAACAAATAAAAAGCTGCTGCTTCAAACATTCCTATCTCCTTAGTAAGCTAGAGGCGTTTTCTTAACGCGCTCGTCTTCATGTGGTGTGATCGCACCAAAACCTGGATACTCAGCAACTTTTCCGGCAATTGCCATATCAAGTGGTGTCAACATATCTTCAAAACCGATGTAGTGTGCTCTTTGTTCAGAGACATTCTCATAACGTCCACCATGTACAATCGCAAGTTCAGGACAAACTTCTGCACAATAACCACAAAAGATACAGCGGCCAAGGTTAATTGTATATTCTGAGACCTCTTTACGAGAGTTCTCATCGATCTTAGTGTCCATACGGATACAATCAGAGATACAGATCTTTTCACAAAGACCACAACCGATACAACGCTCTGTTCCCGACTCCCAAAGACGTTGCATCTCATGAACTGCACGATAACGTGGTCCGATAGGCAACTTTTCAGCCGGATATTGAACAGTATGGATATCAAACTTGAACATCTCACGTAAAACAACCCATAGACCGACAAACAGCTCTAATCTGAATGTACGGTTTACAACACGCTTGAATTTTCCCCAACCTGTTGCCGGATAATCTTCACCGTCAATATTGTAATAAACTGATCCCTCAGTCACATTTCTATCTTTAAAATTCTCTAGACTTGGTAATTTTCCCATCATCAACTCCTAAAACATCAGCACAAAGCCAGTGATAACAACGTTAATCACTGCTAATGGCATTAATACTTTCCAACATAGCCACATCAACTGATCCGGTCTTACATCTGGCCACGCTGCACGTGTCCACAAGAAGAAGAAGAAAAAGAACGCTACCTTACCAAGAAGAGCAAAGGCACCCGAAACGCTACCATCACCGAAACCACCAAAGAAGATGATCGAGATCAAGAAAGCGTAGAAGAACATATTGGCATACTCACCGATGAAGAACAGACCCCAGCGCATACCAGAGTACTCCGTACCGAAACCGTCAATGATCTCGTGATCATTGGCTACCAAGTGGAACGGTGTACGACCTGTTTCAGCAAAACCTGCGATCAGGAAAAGTACCATTGCAACCGGTTGATAGACAACCATCCACATACCTTCAATCTGAAAGTTATTAAGATCGATCAATGAGAAAGAACCTACCATCATCAACGGTGCAAGCAGTGACAGACCTGTAATAACCTCATATGAGATAAAGACTGCTGCACCACGTGCTGCAGAAAGCAGTGAATACTTGTTCGCCGAAGCCATACCACCAAGTAGTGGCCCATAAAAACCGACTGCCATAACAGCCAATACATACAAAATACCGACATTGATATCAGAGACAATCGGGTTAACTGTATAATCACCAAT
>JBFEWG010000015.1:0-22804 GCA_041546465.1 Sulfurimonadaceae bacterium | reverse complement strand
TCGTTGACATCATCTGTTCTGGAGTACTCTGACGTGCAGTACAACCAGTAAATAGTGCATATTGTAGTTTAGACATTGTTGTACTCCTTAAAATTTAGCTGTTGAAGAGATTTCAACAAGTTTTTTGATCTCGTCGAGCTTATCTGATTTTGGTACGATTAGCGGATTGATGTGCGCTTTACCTTTAGCAATCATCTTCGCACCGACTTTAAGGTGTTTGTACATCCCGTAACCTTTCTCGGAGTAGATGACAAGACCGGCTTCATTGAGTTGACCATGTTTGGCAATAGAGTCTTTGAAATAAACAGCGTGGCGTGTAGCGATATTGTTAAGCGGTTTACCTTCGGTAAAGACCATATTGTGAAGTTTGGTGATCTTCTCAATAGGATTGACATCTTTAGGACAAACTTCAGCACACTCCATACATTTAACACAGTCCCACACACCTTGTTCAGGTGCATTGATGACATCAAGACGCTCACGGTGAGCATCATCACGTACATCCGCTTCAAAACGATAGGCTTTTGCAAATGCTGCCGGTCCGATAAACTGTTCATTAATCTCAAGAGCAGGGCATGAATAGTGACATGCTCCACACTGGATACAGTAATCAGCTTCAAGAAGCTCTTCAGCTTCAGCCGGTGTAACGATATGCTCATGCTCCGGATGCTCTTCAACATCAGAAATCAGATACGGCTTGACTTGGTCATGTTTGACCCAGAAATCTTCCTTGTCAATGATAAGGTCTTTCAGTGCGCGCTTTGTACTAAGCGGCTCGATCGTTAATGTCGTACCGTAAGTCTCAACAAGCTTGAGCACGTTCTCTTTACATGCAAGAATCGCTTTTCCATTAACTTTTACAGAACAGATACCACAAATACCGTGGCGGCATGAACGGCGGTAAGAAAGTGTACCGTCCATTTCGTTTTTGATATGAGTCAAAATATCAAGGATAACGTTCTCATGCGTAACATCGACATCGTAGTCAATATATGTCGGTAGATAATCCATCTCAGCGTTGAAACGAAATACTTTAAAGGTGATTTTTGTCGTAGGTATTACACTCATCTTCTCTCCTTAGTAACTTCTGGCTTTAAGCTCATGTTTGCCAAGAACGACATCCATATAGTCAAGACTGACGTTTCCATCCTTGTCCATGTACCCCATCGTGTGTTTTAAGAAGTTCTCGTCATCACGCGTAGGGTAGTCCTCACGGTAGTGCGCGCCACGGCTCTCTTTACGAGCCAGTGCAGACTGGACGATGAAGGCACAATAGTCAAGCATGTGGCCAAATTCGATCGCTTCTTGCAGTTCAGTATTAAAGATCTTGGACTTGTCAGAAATACGGATATTTTTATAACGCTTGCGCAGTTCTTTGATAATACCAACTTGTTTCACAAGTGTGTCCTGTGTTCGGAACACACCTGCATTGTCGGTCATTGACTGTTGTAGTTCATGCCTGAGGTCGGATACCTTTTCAGTACCGTTGTTTGTGAGAATAAACTCAAGTTCAGCATTCATACGTTTTGCGTCATCTTCAGTTGCTTTACGAAGTTCAATGCCGTCAACATCCTGAACCATTGTCTTACCGACAAAACGGCCAAAGAGAAGTGCTTCAAGAACAGAGTTCGCACCCAATCTGTTTGCTCCGTGAACAGAGACACATGAACATTCACCTGCTGCATAGAAGCCTTCGACAAACTCATCGTTGTTCTTGCGGACATGACCATTTACATCACATGGGATACCACCCATTGAGTAGTGTGCAGTCGCAGAGATTAGGATAGGTTCTTTGATCATGTCAAGGCCAAGGAAGGTGATCGCAAGGTCACGAAGCTCAGGAAGACGTTCCATGATCTTTTCTTTCCCAAGGTGAACCAGATCGATATATACGGCATCTTTTCTTGGACCAACACCGCGTCCTTCACGAATCTCTTGGATAATTGCACGTGCAACAACATCACGAGAAGCCAGCTCCATAGCGTTAGGAGCATATTTTTCCATAAAACGTTCGCCTTTAGAGTTTAAAAGACGACCGCCTTCACCGCGTGCTGCTTCAGAAATAAGGACACCGTTACCGGAAAGACCAGATGGGTGAAACTGAACAAACTCCATATCTTCAAGAGGAAGACCATGGCGTGCTACTAAAGAAAGTCCATCGCCTGTATTAGCATGAGCATTGGAGTTGATCTTGAACGAACGTGCATATCCACCTGTTGCGAACATCACAGTCTTGGCGTTGAAGATGGCTTTTTCTGAATTGCGAATATCATAAGCGGCAACACCGTACACCTTACCGTTTTCATACAACAAGTCAGCAGCATACCACTCATCAAAAAATGTGACACCATAACGGTGCGCTTGTTCATAGATGGTTTGTAAAAGTGTCAGACCTGTTCTATCTTTTGCAAAACAGGCACGTGGAGATGATTGTCCACCAAAAGGACGTTGTGCGATTTTTCCATCTTCAGTACGTGAAAAAGCAGCCCCCATACGTTCAGCCCAGCGGATAGTCTCAGGCGCTTTCTTACACATAAACTCAACACAGTCTTGATCAGCAAGGTAGTCAGCCCCTTTAACTGTGTCGAATTCATGCAGGTCAACGCTGTCCTCATCACTAAAGGCAGCATTGATCCCGCCTTGCGCTGCACCTGAGTGAGAACGTAAAGGGTGTAGTTTTGTAATTACAGCGACTTTTTTGCCAGCTTTTTCTAGCTCTAATGCTGCGGCACAACCTGCAAGACCGGCACCAACAACAATAGCATCATAAGTATGAATAGGAATACTCATTCGCAATCCTCCGAAAAATATTTTTCATGATTATATCTTCAAGATTCTTGTATAAGGTTAAAATAGGGGGATTAGGGAAGTAAAAAAATGATTGTTACACATAGAAGCACCCGATACATGTCTTTCATTGTGTAATGATTGACAAGGGAACGGGAAGTAATATGAAAAAGTTTATACCTTTAGTTTTTTATCGCCGGCATCTCGAAGTTGTGCGATCTTGTTTCCACCTTGTGAAACAGCTACCGCAAGTACTTCTTTAGCATGAGCGATGGTCTGATCAAGGTTTTTATTAGGCTGTTTGATAACAAAGCCACCGCTTGCGGTCACCTTGATAGGAATACCGTTGTGTGTTTTGAATTTAGCTTCTTCGATACTTTTTCTGATCATCTCACAATCGTGAAGTGCAATATCTTTTGTCGTTCTGTTCAGGACAAGGACAAATTGGTCATAGTCGATACGTCCGAAGACGTCTGTGTGCTGTTCGTATAGAGAGAACATAAAGGCGATTTTTTTGAGAATCTGGTTGGCAAAGTCTTTTTTGTATTTTTTCTCAATATCTCTAAAACCGTCCAGGGAGAAGACACACACGACTAGAGCAGCACCGGCATTGCCTTTGCGGTTTGCAAATGCGTGTAGAAGACCTTTATAGTTGTTCACCTCGGTAACAGGGTCAATAAAAGCAGGGTTCTCTGAAGCAGTCGGTTTGCGGCTCATGCGCTTAGTGATCATCTCGGCTTCTTCGGTAAGGTAGATACGATCTTTGCTTTCAAGATCAACAGAATAGAGGGTCTTGAGGTCTTTATAGACAAAAGAGAGTCGACGTGAAAACCACATCGTCGCAAGCAAAGCAATAGCAAAGGCAAGGTAGATGATATATTGGATGATATTGAACTTTTCTGCTTCATAGATCATGTGCTTTTCAACAAGTTCGCTTATCTTTGCTTCATATTCTGCTTGTGCAAAATCATAATCATCCAAGCGCGCAGGTAGATCTTCAAGACTTTGGTAATAATAGGCTTCTGCGGCTTCAATGTAAAGAAGTTGTTTGATGCTGAGCTGCTCCAAGTCTTTCAAGTATTCCGTTGAGTGCCCAAAGACGTAATTGCCCAGGATATCAAAAGTAAATGCATCTTTCATCTTGGTGATATCATAACGGAGGTTGTCAACAATGCCTCTTAGTTGTATATTGCTCAGCTGGATGTCTTCACGTCCTAGATTATATGCTTCTTTGATCAGTGCTTTCTGTTCAAGTAAAAGGTTGGTTTTTTCAGCGGATGCATTTAATGTAAAAGTAATAGTTGCGACTAGAGCTAGGATGATTGTCAGTGCAAGTAACGTAGTGGATAGATTATTGAAAATCTGCTTTATTGACCAGCGCATTAGCGTCCTTAAATAAGTGTGTATAGTGTTTTGACCTACATTTTAATCTGCAATCTATTAAATATGACTTAATGCTCTGTTGCCAAGGCTCTATCATCTCTATAAAAGGAATTTTGGGTACAATTCAACATTAAATATCAAACACATGGTGACGGATAACTTTATTGAATAAAGAAGACTTTTTTATTTCTTGTTTTAACTCTAGAAAAATTGGCGATGATGCTGCAGTTATTGGTGATTGGGTGATCTCCAAGGATGCTTTTTTCGAGAATGTCCATTTTAAACGGGCATGGCTGAAGCTTGACGAGATAGCCTATAAGGCGATGATAGTGAATATCTCAGATACAATAGCCATGAATGCGGACCCGAAGTATGCACTTTTGGCTGTAGGCATACCTTCATGTCTCAGCAAGAATGAGATAAAAGAACTTTACAGCGGATTTGACAGAGCGGCCAAAGAGTTCGATATAGAGATAATTGGCGGGGATACCATTTCAAACACAAAGATAGATATCACTGTTACCGTTTTGGGGAAAAGTAATAACAGTTTAAGAAGAACAGGTCTGAGAGCAGGTGATATTCTTGCGTATACAGGGAAGCTGGGATCTTCAAAAAAAGCACTGCACTCTTTATTGCGTACGAACACGGCACGAAAGTGTTCTCGTTTCTTCAGTCCAAAACTACGACAAAAATTTATTAAGAGAGCTGCTCCGTACCTGCATTGCGGGATGGATATCTCAGACGGACTTTTCTCCGATTTAGGAAAGTTGTCAAAGGCAAATAGTTTGGGCTTTTCATTTTTTAAAGAGATTCCCAAAGATGTGGGTTGCAGCGGTGAGGAATATGAAATGCTTATTGGGTATTCACCTCGTGAAAAAAAGAAGATGATTCGTCTCGCAAAAGCTGAGCGTTGTGATCTTACACCGTTTGCAAGAGCACAACGGAAGCGATATAAATCAAAATGCAAGGCACACCACTTTTGAATAGAAACTATTATTTGAATCATTCGGCAATACCTTTTCATTTTGCACAGAGTCCCCGAGACTTTGTTGTAGATGAGATACCACTGTATGAATTCAGTGGAGAGGGCGAACACCTTGTTCTGCATATTCGTAAAAAGAACCTGACTACCTGGGAGATGATTGATATCATCTGTGACAGAGCCGGAGTCAAGGCAAAAGAGATAGGAACAGCTGGTCTAAAAGACAAGAATGCCTTAACGACACAATATATCTCAGTGCCGGCACGCATTGAAGAGGCGATAGATGCACTGGATCATCCACAGATCAAGATCCTATCTAAGGTGCGACATAACAACAAGATACGAACTGGTCACCTCAAAGGAAACCGTTTTTTCATACGTATCAAAAAAGTGCTTCCCGTCGCTGCACAAAAGCTCGATCAGGCAGTTAAACATATCAAGAGTGAGGGAATGCCGAACTATTTTGGATATCAACGTTTTGGAAATGACGGTGACAATTACCGAATCGGACAAGAGATTGTCGAGGGTAAACGCAAAGAGAAAAACAAGAAAAAGGCAAAACTCTTCGTATCGGCGTATCAGTCGCATCTTTTCAATCTCTGGCTAAGCAGGCGCATAGAGATCAGCAAGCTTTGCGGTCTTCAGGCCAATGAGGCTGCCGAAGTACTTAACCTTGACATCAAGCTAATCAAACAAATTCAAAAACAGCCGCACCCCTTTAAGATGCTTCCTGGCGATCTCTGTATGCACTATCCATATGGAGCCATATTTTATGCTGAGGACCTGGAAACAGAAGCGAAGTTGTTCTTTGAAAAGGATAGGGCACCGACAGGTCTTTTACCCGGAAAGAAAGTCAAAAAGAGCGAAGATATTGCCCATACGATCGAAAAAGAGTTTGATGTTACAATGAACGAGGATGGTACGCGTCGTTACGCATTTGTCTTCCCGGAAGATATTGAGACGGAATACAAAGAGGATAAAGCTTGGTACGAACTTCATTTCACCCTTCCTAAAGGTTCATATGCGACTGTTCTTATCGAAGAATTGGCAAAAAGAGAGATAAGAGAAGATAAAATCACTTCAAGGAATAATATTGACTAATAAAAAACATATCACTTCTGCTCTGTCGCAGGTTTTTGGAAAATTTGCTTCAAAGTCCTTTCCAGTGCCTGTTCAAAAATTTATTAATGCCTCTTATGTAAGGCTAATGGGATTGGATATGAGCGAGTTTGAACCTTCATCCTCGTATGAGACGCTAAATAAGCTTTTTACACGGCATCTAAGAGAGCCCCGTTCATTCAATACGGATGATTCGGTGATGATCTCACCATGTGATGCCCTAATCACGGAGTGCGGAAAACTGCATGATTTTACTTCTTTACAGATCAAAGGGATGAAGTATAAGGTCGATGAACTTTTAGGTGATTTTATAGATCCGGCTAATAAGCATAAGATCAAAAACGGGCGGTTTATCAATTTTTATCTTTCACCAAGCGATTATCACCGTTACCATATTCCATTGGACTGTCGTATCAGTAAAGTCGTACATATTCCAGGCAAACTTTACCCGGTAAATTTTACGTATCTGAACAAGCAGGCTAATCTGTTTATCGAGAATGAACGTGTTGTTGTCGAGTGCCACACCAAAAAGGACGAACTGTTCTATATGGTCTTGGTAGGTGCGCTTAACGTTGGACGCATGGAAGTGTCATTTGAGCCAAGCATCAATACAAACAGCCACCTTCGTGAAAGCGTGGCATACGATTACAGTGACCTGGAGATGAAAAAAGGTGATGACTTTGGATGTTTCCAGATGGGTTCTACTATCGTCCTGATTGCAGAAAAAATGGAAATATTTGTCGACAATGGAGAGAAGGTCTCCTTTGCTCAAGATATTGCAAAAGTGGCTACTGAATAAGTATGACAAAATCACAAGCGTATATTCAAGATCTGTTTTCGGATGTTAAAGTGTTTGAAAAAGAAGTTTTGTATGTCAATTGTGATGAAGATAGAAAAGAAGTTATGACCTTGATGAGCAAAGAAATGTGTGCCAGCAGCAAAATCGCTCATCAGATAAGTTTTTTAAAGCTTAAGACAATCAATGACCTTAGTTTTGAAGGGGTGAATATAGCCTTGGTGCAGATGTTTCTTGCTGAATTGATATCTTTACTTAAGGAACGGCGCTACACCTTCACCGAGATTGAGACAATAAAGAAAAACAAAGAGCACTTAAAGTTTTTATACAAACTTGCACAAGTGTACATGTTGCGATTTGGCGGACTACTGTATAAAGAGATGGTTAATACTTTCTTTGAACGTGTGAGTGTTGCCGGTAAGCCCGAAAAAATAAGCAGGATTGTTGATGAAGTCATCAGCGGTACAGACACACGCAAATCCCTATTGGAACAACATGGAGGCGGGCAGATACTTTACAAGCCTGACCAGGCATGGATGCGTGTAAAGCAGGCGCGTGACGATAAAAACAGAAAGGTACAGGTCTATCAGGTCGAGATTGTTAAATTGGTCAGACGTGTTGATGAGCTTAAGCTTCATATTTCTGCCATAGTTGCATCCAAAGCATTAACACTTGGCGACATTAAAATGGTCACACCGCAACTCTTGCTCGATATGTTCACGGATGAAGATGATATCCAATTGCATACAAAGAAGACGATGTTCTCCTACCTCAGTTCAGATGAACTGCTAAATGTACTGATCAACACAGCAAACTCGGCAAGAAACTCCGTAAAAGAGGAGAAGAACAAAGATGACTTCTCTCACATCGCAGATTTTTTCAAGAAGTGTAAAAGCAGTAACAGTAAAGAACTGATTGAATCACGTTTTGAGGCTTTCAAGGAAGAGTTGAAACTAAAAAGCGATTACTACAGGCAGCAGAGATTAAAGCTTCAGACCTTGCGAGAAAGGCCTTTGGACAGCTTTGATATTACACTGAAACGCGTCAAAGAAGCGATGGTGTATAACTTGCAGCAGATGAATAAAAAATAGAAAATATTTGAAAGAGTGCCAACCTTTTTAGATCAAAGGCTCTGCTGATAAGATTGCGATGCGTACTTTTTCTTTTTTCTTCATCTCATTGATCTTTTTCATGACCTCATCGCCTAGTTCTCTGTACATAGCATACTCATCTCCTCCTAGCAGTGCAATACGAAAGATAACAGCTGCTATCAAAACCTCAGAACTTCCTTTGCTATCTATGTTGAGTCTATTGATGACTTTGATATCATTTAGATTGATTATTACTGCGCTCATGCTTGTATGTACTTCTTCAGTGATCCCTCCTAATACTGGTGTTAAAAGCAGTTCTTTTTTTTCTTTGTCCAGCTTAAATGAACCAAGCAGTATCAAATAATCTACACTCAATTCCTGTTGCATCTTCTGGCATCTGTCAGGTGTCAATAGATCTTTTAGTTTCCAGCCTCCATCAGGAAAAGCAGTGTCACGAAACAACAGACCATCTACAAGCTCTATGGATGGCTCATATTGCTCGACTCCCCATATAAGAGTCTCTATAGCCCTTCGATAGCCAAGCGTTACGTAGGTATCCTTGGGGATAGTAATATCTTCAATATATGTTATATCTGTGGAAGGAGAGAACGGTTTTGGGATCATGACGCAACTAGACATACTAAGAAGCAGTAGTATTAAAAAAAGAGTACGGTACAGATACTTCACAGTTGATTTAGTAATCGCAACAGTTTTGTACATCTTCATAACTCCCTTCATCCGTGATATATACACAATACTGCTTTTCTTTTTCATCAATTTCACTTGAAATTTCATACGAATGTCCCGCTTTTAAATCGGCAGTGACATCACATGTCACATTTGTTGATTTTGATTTAGAGTACCAAAATAAAATATCGTATAAATTGCTCATAAATGGTTCTCCGCTTGACTCCTTATGTTTTTTGACAAAGCGTATTTTGTATTTTCCGGGCAATAGATCTACCTGTGCATATTCATATGACGAGACTCTAAAGCCATTGACAAAGATGGTTGTTCTTGTTCTATTTAAATCAAGTTGGACGATTTTTTCACTTTCCAATTGTTTTCCCGGGTAAAGCTTGTAGATTGACGGTGGGGGGTAAGAAGAGAAAATATCAGAACATCCTATACACAATGTCATGCAGAGTGATAGAAAGAAACTTACAAAAAATTTTTTATGTATAGAAGCCATTCAATTCCTTGTAAGTCATTATAACATACACCATCTATAGAATGTCGATACATAATATAAATGACTTGGCTGTGAATGAAAATATTTGTTTATAAAAGAGAATGTTTAATTGACTGGGTCGTTGTCATTGATTGCTTCCAGGACACTATAATCGTCCTGGAGAAGTTTTATACATTAAACCTGAAGTGCATGACATCGCCGTCTTGGACGATGTACTCTTTACCTTCGAGACGCATTTTACCTGCCTCTTTGGCCTTGGCTTCTCCGCCGCATTCAATATAATCATCATAAGAGATCACCTCTGCACGAATAAAACCTTTCTCGAAGTCATTATGGATGACGGCTGCTGCTTTAGGTGCCGTTGTGTCCTTTCGGATTGTCCAGGCACGGACCTCTTTGACACCTGCTGTGAAGTATGACATAAGACCCAGTTTGTCAAAACCTTTACGTATGATCTGTGCAAGACCTGATTCCTCCACACCAAGTTCGTTTAAGAACTCTGCGGCCTCTTCTTCATCGAGCCCTACAAGTTCTTCTTCGACTTTTGAACAGAGTTTTATCAGCTCACATCCGTTTTTGTCGGCATGTCCCTGTAAGGCTTTTACATATTCATTGTCTTCAAGCAGGCCGTCTTCGTCGACATTCGCACCATACATGATCTCTTTTGAAGTCAAAAGACGAAGTTCTTTGTTAATCTCTTTGAACATATCAGAATCAAATTCGTCATATGAACGTGCCAGGTTTCCATCGCCCAGGTATTCTGCCAGGTTCTGTGCAAACTCCATCAGAGCTTTTGCCCCTTTATCCGCCTTTGCCTGCTTTTTAAGGCGTTCAACACGGTTTTGAAGTACTTCAACATCCGCCAGGATAAGTTCAGTCTCGATAATTTCGACATCACGCAGCGGGTCGATGCTTCCTTCTGTATGGACAATATTCTCATCTTCAAAACAGCGTACAATCTGCAAGATAACCTCAGTCTCACGGATATTGGAGAGGAACTTGTTTCCAAGGCCTTCTCCCTGACTTGCACCCTTTACCAGACCTGCAATGTCAACAAAGTCCAACGTGGAGTGTTGAATACGTTCCGGATTGACGATCTTTGCGAGTTCGTCAAGACGAGAGTCAGGCACTGGCACAATTGCCTTATTGGGTTCTATTGTACAAAAAGGGTAGTTAGCCGCTTCTGCGTTTTGTGCTTTTGTCAGAGCGTTGAATGTTGTCGATTTTCCTACATTTGGCAAGCCTACCAGGCCGATGCTTAGTCCCATTGTTTTCCTTTATCCCTCTTGGACGAGTGTTGAGTTTGTTGAATTAAACATATAAAACAGAAACTTTATGGGTTCAAGCATATAGACACTTATCCCTTTTTCTGTCGTATACCAGTTCTCTTCGTTAAAGACGTCGTTAGGTGCAGCAGACATCTCGATTTTGAGGCTTTTGTATCCATGCATATCCAAGACTTTTCTAAACGCGTAATGTGCCCTTGCAGTATGGAAAGCATCTGTTACCAATATGACATGTTTCATCGGATGTGATTTTAAAAACACAACGAAATCATATGCCTCATCAAAGGTGCTTGTGGCACCTCCTTTTGTGCTTGGAATTATATCAGCACAAAGATTATAAGTTGCCAAAACAGCTTGTGATTTATTGAAATCTTTACCATAAATACCTATATGCTTTTGATTCCACTCTCTTTGATCGGTATGATAGATGCGCGGGGCATATTCTTGTCTCATCAAAAGTGCTGCGTGTTCAGGCCTGGTCTGGGTATTCCCACTTAGTATCAAGATGCAGTTTGCACCTTTGCTCGCATTGTTGATACGAAATAAAGAAGCATAGCTTTTTAAGATGGGGGCTGAGAATATATAGAGTATTAGAGATAGAATCAATGCACTACCGGGAATGAGGTAGCGCTTTTTCATACGAGCTTGGAAATCCAATCAACGGTAAGACGGACACCTGCACCACTTCCACCATAAGGGTTGTACCCCCAGCTGGATTCGACGTATGCCGGCCCGGCAATGTCAAAATGTATCCATTTCTCTTTGTTCTCCTCTTCAATGAACTTGTCAAGAAAGAGACCAGCTGTGATCGCTCCACCATAAGGTTTGTTGGAAACATTAGATATGTCTGCGACCTCGCTTTTCAGCTGTTTTTTAAGATGTCGGTTAAAAGGAAGCGTGCCGATAAGCTCACCGGTATCAGCAGAGGCATGGGCAATAGAGCGTTTGATCTTGCTCGAGTGACCCATAACACCTGTGGTATAGTTGCCTAAAGCAACAACACATGCTCCTGTTAGTGTCGCATAATCAAAGATATAGTCTGTTTTTATCTTCTCCTGGGCATAACAGAGACAGTCAGCCAAGACAAGACGGCCTTCCGCATCCGTATTTCTTACCTCAATCGTCGTACCGTTTTTTGCCGTCAGGACGTCATCAGGCTTGTAGGCATCACCGCCGATCATGTTTTCAACGGCACCTATGACACCATGGACCTCTACATTAAGTCCGAGTTCACTGACAGCTTTGAGGATGCCCAGGACTGTACAGGCACCGCTTTTATCAAGTTTCATACTGACCATGGAAGCTGCTGGTTTGAGACTTAATCCACCACTGTCATAAGTCAATCCCTTTCCGATCAGACAGACGGTAGCAACAGGGTTGTTCGGCTTATAGCTTAGATGAATCAGTTTAGAGTCATGACGCGATGCACGACCTACACTAAGCATAGCGTTCATATTTTCATCAGCAAGCTCTTTTTCACCAAGGACTTCACAGGTGAAGTTGTTGGCATTTGCAAGCTGTTTTGAGATTTCTGCAAGTCTTTCTGGATAAAGATCTTCAGGTGTCGTATTAACAAGGTCGCGTACAAAATTAGTCGAGAGTGCTGTAATCTGTGTATTGTTTAAAATCTTATTGAGTGTCTCTTCATTACTTTTCTCGTCTTCAAGTGTTCGTGATGAGAAGATGAGAGTATCAAGGCTTGTTTCACTCTTTTCACTTTTGTAGTTGTCAAATTTGTAGCTTCCGAGAATAAATCCATCAATCAATGCTGAAAAGATACCTTCATTATTATCAATGTCGTATTGAGCCACTTTCAGGCTGGTATAGTTGAATTTGGACAAGGCTTTAATGGCTGTTGCTGCAGCTGAACGAAAAAGGTCATGTTCATTATCTTCAACTCCGACATAGAGTGTTTTGAACTCTGATATGTAACAAGTCTCATCCTGTGATGCTTTGAAACCAAGTTCTTTTAATGTACCTTCATGAAGAAGATCCTCTGTGTTTAGGGCAAAAGTGACAGTGATCTCAGCATCAATGTCATACAGGTGTGCATTTTTGATTGAAATATTCATAATATTAGTTTTCCTCGTCATCGAAGTTTAACAGGTCTTTTGCCTGGATCATATCTTTGTCACCGCGACCTGAAAGGTTTACAATGATTGTCTGACCTTTGATGTCTTTTATCTTTTTAAGATAGGCAACAGCATGAGAAGACTCAAAGGCCGGGATAATCCCTTCTTTTCTTGATAACCAGACGAAGGCATCAAGTGCCTCTTTATCTGTAATTGAGTCATAGCTCACACTTCGGTTGTCCTTATGGAACGAATGTTCCGGTCCTATACCCGGATAGTCAAGACCGGCAGAAATTGAATGCGCTTCGAGCACTTGTCCGTCGTTATCTTGAAGGAGATAGGACATTTGTCCATGCAGTATGCCCGGACGTCCTTTCTCAAGAGAAGCGCCATGTTTGTCCGTATCTGTACCCAGCCCTCCGGCTTCAATACCGATACATTCAACCTCTTCGTCTTCAAGGAAGTGTTGAAAGGTTCCGATTGCGTTTGAACCGCCTCCGATACATGCGATAACCTTATCAGGAAGTTTGCCTTCGAGTTCAAGTATCTGTTGACGGGCTTCATATCCTATGATTGCTTGAAAATCGCGTACCATCATAGGGTAGGGGTGCGGGCCGGCAACAGTACCGATGATATAAAAGGTGTCACGCGCATTGGTCACCCAATGACGTATTGCATCATTCATCGCATCTTTTAGCGTTCGGCTTCCGCTTTCGACAGCATTGACCTTGGCACCTAAAAGCCTCATTCTGAAAACATTAAGTTCCTGACGTTCGACATCTTTTGCACCCATAAATATTTCACACTCGAGGCCGAGCAGGGCAGAAATCGTCGCTGTAGCAACGCCATGTTGGCCAGCTCCAGTCTCGGCAATAACTTTTTTCTTACCAAGTTTTTTTGCCATCAATCCCTGCGCAATGACATTGTTGACCTTGTGGGCACCGGTATGGTTAAGGTCTTCACGTTTAAAATAGATTTTTGCTCCCAACTCATCAGAGATGTTCTGTGCATAATACAGCGGTGAAGGACGCCCTACATAATCTTTGAGATAGTAATGAACCTCTTTCCAAAACTCTTCATCATGACGGAGTTCCGCATAAATCTCTTTAAGTTCTAAAAGTGCAGGCATTAGTGTCTCAGGGACATAGCGGCCTCCGAAAGCGATGGTATCATCACTGAAGAATCCAAAATGCCCGTTCTCATCAGGATCATATTTGCTCTTTGAAGGGATATACATCAATCTTCTCCTAAAACACTGTAAACAGGGGCAACAGCTTCAAGTCGTTGTGTGCCGCCAAGAAAGTTCAAGCTCATGATAAAGCATGATTCCACGCATTTGCCACCTGATTTTTCGATGAGATTTGCAGCGGCAAAAGCAGTTCCTCCAGTTGCAATCAGATCATCTATAAGCAATACGCGGGCATTCTCTTTGTTTCTGAACGCATCGATGTGAATCTCTACTTCATCAAAACCATACTCCAAAGCATATTTCTCGGATATCGTTGTATATGGAAGTTTTCCCTTCTTTCGAATCGGGACAAAACCTACACCGAGATCCCTTGCCAGTGCCGCACCAAAGATGAACCCGCGGGCATCAATACCTGCAACAAAGTCAAGGTCCATCTCTTTGTAACGTTCTTTAAGGTGATCCATCAAAAGGCCGAATGCCTCTGCATCATTTAGAATAGTCGAGATGTCTTTGAATATGATTCCCGGTTGAGGAAAGTCAGGTATCTCTCTTATGGCATTGACAATAACTGTTTTATCTTCTTCTTTTAGCATAGGTTCCTCTTGTATCTGTTTTATAGCAACGCGTCTATACGGCTTTCCAAGTCTTTGATTTTAGACTTTAATCTGTCCGTTTCGACACGATGTTGCGAATTTCTCTGTTTTAAGACCTTTAATTCATTTCTGAGTTTGCTGAGTTCATCAGTAAGGATGTCTACATTTCCCAAAGAACGCTGCAGCTGGATCTGATATTTACGGATCAGTATCTCTGCTTCTTTGAGCGTAAGCTTCATAAGATCATTACTTTTCTGCTCTTTATGTGTAATGTTTTTAAAATAGAACATTTTGACAAACAGAAAGACTGCTGCCAATGTGACAAAACTTAGCAATGACCATTCAAAAAACATGGATATCCTTCATCTTCATTTTGGGAGTATTAGCCTTTGATGGCTTCGATCTTTTCAACGCGACCGGCATGACGTCCGCCTTCGAACTCACCTTCACACCAGGCGTCAATGATTGATTCAGCAACACCGACACCTACAATACGTTCACCAAAGCATAATACATTCCCATTATTATGCTGACGACCCATACGTGCTGTATAGGCATCATGACACAGTGCAGCACGGATGCCATGATGACGGTTGGCTGCCATACTCATGCCGATACCTGACCCGCAGATTAAAACGCCCATACTTCCTTCATCACTTAAGACAGACTCGCACAGTTTCACGGCATAATCAGGGTAGTCAACACGGTCTTTCGTGTTGGGACCAAGGTCAATGACTTCGTATCCCTTCTCTTTCAGGTATGCACAGGTATGGTTTTTCAGATCAATCCCTGCATGGTCGGTTGCAACATAATATTTCATGGTTTTCTCCTAGCTTAGTAATAGTTTTAATAAATATTGAACAGGTAGCGCAAGCGCAATATTTCTAATCGGATCAACGACAAGTATGATAATGACGATGATCATACCGTAAGGCTCCATTCTCACAAAGAACTCTGCAATTTTTCTCAATCCGAGCTTCAAGCTCAGGTAAGTGAGGAAATGTGCACCGTCAAACTGCGGGACTGGCAAAAGATTGAAAACGGCCAGAACAACATTGATGATCAACAGCATCCAGATAAAATAGAGCAGGGCAAACTGATCGGCATTATTGATCAGGTCACGGATGCCAAGGTCATGAGGCATCATTCCTGTAAAGGCAATCGAAGCAATGACCGCCATGACAAGGTTGTAAGCAATACCGGCTAGCGAGACCTGCATCGCAGCATTGTAACCTCCATTATGGATGACCGTGCGCGTATTAACCGGTACGGGTTTTGCCCATCCAAAAAGCAGGCCTGAACTGGCACCAAAAAGCATGGGTATGAAATACATCATAGCCGGCACGAGGATCGTACCGAAGAGATCGATATGCACTATCGGATTAAGGCTTAAACGTCCCATATCCTTTGCGGTATGGTCGCCGTACTTATAGGCAACCCATCCGTGCATAATCTCATGACCCACTACAGCAATGATTAAGGCAGCGATAGCTGCAACGATTTTTACTATATCGACACTGTCCAATTAAAAAATACCTTCTTCTTTTTTGATTTCTTCGGCTTCAGCACGTTTGATGTGTTCTATCTCTTCAAGATCAGTCGGTGTTTTACCCATTCTGTCCCAGCGGATCTCATAGTTGTCGTTGATGCTGAAGTAGACAAACCAAGGTGTTCCTTCGATCAGACCGTAAGGAACAGTTCCCCAGAAACGGCTGTCATTGGAATGATCCCTGTTGTCACCCATCATAAAGTATTCGTTTTCGGGTACCTTGATTGGTGGCGTAAAGAAGATCGGCATATGTTTGCTGCCATCATTGATAACAGCGGGATCGTGATGGATACCCGGGTGCTTGGATGCGTAAGGGTTTTTGACAAACAGCTGGTTGAAAGCTTCAATTATCTGCTCTTTAGGGTAGTTATTCTTAATATACTCATCACCTTCAACGGGATGCAGATAGAGGTTCTTCTCATGGACGAAGAGTATGTCACCAGGCAGTCCAACGCATCGTTTAACAAAGTGCAGGCTCTGGTTTTGAGGGTATCTGAAAATGACAATATCACCTCGCTCAGGTGTATCACCATCAATAATATGTCCATCGGTTCCCGGAATAAGAGGGATCTCTAAAAAAGGTAGATGCGGTGTAGAAATACCATAAGCAAATTTCTTGGCAAAAAGGTGGTCACCGACTAACAAAGAGTGTTTCATCGAACCGCTTGGGATCCTGAAGGCCTGCGCAATAAAGAATATGACAAGCAGAACGATGATAATCGTTCCTGTCCAGGAGTTAGAAAACTTATATGCCTTGTAGGCAAAGTCTTTGGCTTTTTCTTTCATTTGTTCTCTTTATGTAAAGATGTTTTTATTTAGTCGATGTGACGTTTTTTTGCTGATTCAAGTGTATTACGAAGGAGCATTGCGATTGTCATCGGTCCGACACCTCCGGGCACCGGAGTGATGTAAGAAACCTTCTTACTTACATTTTCGTAATCGACGTCACCGACCAAGCGACCGTCTTCAGTCCGATTGATACCGATGTCGATGATGATCGTACCCTCTTTGACCATATCTTCGGTGATCAGATTGATGACACCCACACCGACAAGAAGTATATCTGCTTGCAAGGTGTGCGCTTTAAGATCTTTTGTGTAGATGTGGCAGATATCGACTGTCGCGTTCGCATTCAAGAGAAGACTGGCCATCGGCTTACCGACAATATTGGAAGCGCCGACAACGCAGGCATTCATACCTTGTACGTCAATATCGTATTCTTCCAAAAGTTTCATCACACCAAGTGGGGTACATGGGACAAAACCTTCGAGCCCGGTTGTCAGACGTCCGACATTGAAAGGGTGAAAACCGTCGACATCTTTATGTGGAGCAACCAGTTCAAGAAGTTTTGTCGTGTCAATCTGTGGGGGCAGAGGCAGTTGGATGAGTATACCGTCTATATTCGGGTTTTCATTCATCATCTCGATCGTTTTCTCAATGGCTTCCTGGGAGATGTCGGCAGGCATCTCGTGGGTAACTGAATAGAACCCGACTGCATCACATGATTTCTTTTTCATGGAGACATAAGCATGACTCGCAGGATCATTGCCCACCAATATGACAGCAAGCCCGGGAACGCGGCCCGTCTCTTGCTTAAGTTGCATAACTTCAGCAGCAACCTCTTCTTTAATTTTCGATGAAAGTGCTTTACCATCAAGAATTTGCATCAAAACCTCTTTAGAATATTTTCGATATGATACCGTATTACACTAAAAGGGCGCTTTGAATGCGGGTTTGCTTTTTATTTTTACTGCTGACAGTTGCAATTTATGCCAAAGGCAAAGACTCGTTTATCACCGAGCAGGAATATGCACAACATCTGTATAAAAATCCACGTGGTATAGGATGTGACAAATGCCACGGAAAACATGGCGAAGGAATGGTAATTGCATTTTACAAGGAGAAAGGTGAAAGTAAAGCGCTTATGACTCAAGAGATAAACTCGATCGGATATGAGGCATTCAAAGCAGCTTTACAAGAAAGACGGGGTGTCATGCCAAAATACTTTCTGACCACACAAGAGATCAAAGCCCTTTACGGCTATCTGCATGGAGATAAATAGATGTTCGTACCCCAACTTGAGTTATTACAGAAGATTGTCAAAGAGAATGACATCAAGGCTTTTGACGGATTTATAAAACCCAACAGCCGTATTCAAAACAGAACCCAGAGTTTTAGGTCGGCGCTAATGCTTTCTGCCCATAACTTGAAGCACCTGCTCAAGATTGACACGCTTAAAAGTGATTGTATTATGCTGAACCTTGAAGACGGGGTTTCACCGGAACAAAAACCGTTGGCATTAAGGCTTGCTGCCTATTTTCTATCAAAGATACCTCAAAGCTCGAAAAAGATTGTTGTGCGCGTAAACGCAATTGATGAAGGTGGACTGGAAGAGGTAGCCTTTTTAAACCCTTATAAACCAGACGCCATACGTATACCAAAAGTACGGTCGCTTTCTGATGTCAAAAAAGTACTCGATGTTTTGGATGAAAGTATTGAACTGCATCTGAGTATAGAGACCAAAGAAGCCTTTAGCGATCTGCGCAGTTTGCAGCATGAAGGGCGTGTAAAAGCAGTCTATCTTGGCATCTTG
Organism: Sulfurimonadaceae bacterium; assembly: GCA_041546465.1. Lineage (GTDB taxonomy): Bacteria > Campylobacterota > Campylobacteria > Campylobacterales > Sulfurimonadaceae. The sequence goes on along the minus strand of JBFEWG010000015.1, from coordinate 4,172 downwards.
GACCTTCTGGCCGATCTTGGACTAAAACAAAGTATCTTGCAGCCGGAGAACCCAACAATACATTATCTGCTTTCACATTTTTTGATATCGGCAAAAAGCATCACAGCGCATCCTGTCTCTTTTGTCTATCAGGACTATAAGGATATGGCAACATTCCAACGATGGCTACAACTCGAAAACATGATGGGATTTAATGCAAAAGGGTGTGTTTCACCGGCTCAGGCAGAGGAGGTCATGCATGCGTTTGAACTCAATGACGAAGAACTGAAACGTGCACACTACATTATAGAGTTGTTTGAGAAGATGAGAGAAGAAGGGATTACCGGATTTTCAGATGAAAAATACGGATTTATCGATGAGCCTATCTACAAAGGTGCGCTAAAAACACTGCAGGAAAGATAAGCTATTTTCCAATGGCGTGCTCGAGTTGGGCAATAGCACTATGGTATTCATAATAACTCTGCACAAGACGTGCGCGTGCATCAATGTAGCTTTGACGTGCCTGCTGGAGTTCCACGTAATCCGAAAGACCATGTTCATAACGTTTTCTTACCTGATCAAATTTCTCCTTGGCGGCAAGACTCAGGCTTTGTGAAAGTTTGGCATTATCGAGTTGTCTATTGACCTGTATATACGCATCATCGACTTCTTTTTGAATGCGTAAACGGGCATTATCCAGCTCGGATTTGGCCTTCATGATCATAAGGCGTATTTCCTCGTTTTGAGCATTCGTCTTATTCCCAGAATAGATATTCCATTCCAGTGCAAGAACTGCTTTCCACTGTTTTTCGGGAGCGAAAGCATCCTCATCCACATCCTGCAAGAGATAATCACCATTGGCATAAAGTGTTGGATAATAATCACCCTCAACCTGCTGGTGTTGCGACTGGACAGATTTAAGCTTTTGAAGATATTCTTCAAGCTCTGGACGTTGAGTGTTGGCCTTATTCTTATAATGCGAAAGCATGAATGCGAGTCTTGGAAGACTTCCGTAGACATTATCTGATTCAGGCCTTTGTATGTATATTTCAATATTGTCCTGATTGTTATTGATACCCATCTCCTTTTTCAGATTGATTAATGAGAGGTCTATATTGTGTTTGGTCTCTTGCAGGGAAAGTTGTGCATCAATAAGATTGACTTGTGCATCAGTAATATCGACTTTGGTACGGATACCGGCTTTGAAATACCGTTTGCTTCGATATAACTGTTGTTCGTTTAATTTGATGTTTTCATCATTGACATCATATAGTGCGTGATGATACAAAAGTGAATAATATGCCTTTTTAACCGCCAGAATTTTATTTGATACTTTTTGTTGCATTGATGCCTTAAAGGAAAAAGACTGCTCTTCAAAAGCCTGCATCTTACCTGTTGTTTTTCCAAAGTCATAGATCAGCTGCTTTGCGCTGACTTTTGCTGCAAGCAGATCTGTTTCAGAACGTCCAGGTTCTATCTCGTTACCCGGTAAACCGATCTTTTGATCCCCGTAGTCAACACCCTGTTTGCCAGCCATGGCATTTAGGTCGATACGCGGCAGATAGTCGGCGTCAGCCTGATTGCTGCGTTCAACTGATGCTTCATATTCGGTCTTGGATATCTTGATGTCAGGGCTGTTTAAAATCGCAGTTTTGATCAGATCATCAAGATATAGAATCTGGGCCGACAGAGTGGTATTTATAAATATCAAGATCAGGATTGTCGTTATTTTCATCTTACAAGCTCTCTCTCATTTTAACTTCTTCTTCAACATCAACGACCAGTTCCCGCATCATTTCAAGTAAGACATAGATTACAGGAACTATGAAAAGTGCGACGATTGTGGCCATAGTCATACCCCCAAGTAGGGCAATACCGATGGTCTTTTGTGTCATTGCACCTGCACCGGTTGCAAAAGCAAGCGGGATGATACCGAAGATAAAGGAAAAGATCGTCATCAAAATAGGTCTGAAACGTGATACAGATGATTTGATAGCAGCATCTGTGATACTTTCTCCTGATTCGCGTAGCTCTTTAGCGAATTCAATGATAAGTATTGCATTTTTGGATGACATGGCGACAAGAAGAACCAATCCTATCTGGGCAAAGACGTTCATAGGAAGTCCACTCATCTGAAGCCCCAATAGTGCACCCAGCATGACGAGTGGTACAGGTAGCATTATCATAAGGGGAAGTATCCATGATTCATACTGGGCAGCAAGTACCATGAAGACAACAATAAGGACAAATGAGAAGGTCATTACGGTAGCATTGCCTGATATCTTCTCCTGCAGAGACATCCCCGACCATTCAAAACCGTACTCTTTAGGCATCACACGTTTCTGGATCTCTTCCATAGCTTGCATGGCCTGACCTGAACTGTATCCAGGTGCGGCAAAGCCATTGACTTGAATGGAACGATAGAGGTTGTAATGGGTAAGGTTCTGCGGACCGTTAATGTTTTTGATGGTTATAACAGCGCTTAAAGGCACCATCTCACCTTTATTGTTTTTTACAAAAAGCTTTGAAATATCAGAACGGTCGGAGCGGAACTCTTTTTTGGCTTGCGCAAAGACTCTGTATACTTTACCATACCGTGTAAAATCATTAATATAAAAAGAACCAAGGTATGTCTGCATGGTGGTAAAGATGGCAGACATGTCGACCCCTAGTGCATTGGCTTTTTCTCTATTGAAATCAACATAAAACATAGGGTATGCAGCATTAAATGTTGTATAGGCAGCACCAATACGCGGATCCTGGTTCGCAGCTATCAACATCTCATTGATATAAGTTTGAAATTGAACGACATCAGAAGCCGTATAATCCTGAACCCTAAAGTCAAATCCGCCGACAGCACCAATCCCGGGTATGCCGGGAAGGTTAAATGCAATGACTTTGGCATCAGTGATATCAGCTGTTCTTTTAAATACCTCTTTAATGATTGCTGAAGCGCTTTGTGTTTGTGGATCACGTTCATGCCAAGGAGAGAGGGTTACAAACTTAACACCGGAGCTTGGGTCAAGAGATGATGTGATCATGTTGTATCCGTCAACTGTCGTTATCTCAGTAACTCCCTTGATATCACGCAAAACGTTTTCAATCTGTGCATTCATCTTTCCCGTTTGAATGATAGATGAGCCGGGTTTAAGTGAATAGGACACCAGTAGAACACCTTTGTCCTCTTCGGGTACGAAGGCAGTCGGTGTAACCTTAAACATGTACGCTGTGTATCCCAGTAAGACAATAAAGACAAGTACAGCTATCCATCTAATTTTGATGACGAATCTGATAGTACTTTCATATTTTAAAGTCAAATATTCAAAGGCCTTGTCAAAAAGCTTAAAACCGATGAACTTTTTATGCTCCGGCCCTTCTCGTCTGATAATAATCGCAGCGATGGCAGGTGAAAGTGAAAGGGCATTGACAGAAGATATGATAACGGCAAAGGAGATAGTGAGAGCAAATTGTTGATACAAAGAGCCAGTGATACCCGGCATCATAGACACAGGAACAAAGACGGCGACAAGGACGAGTGTCGTTGCGATAATTGGCCCCGTTATCTCCTGCATCGCTTTTTTGACGACATGGGGCATTGGAAGGTCGGGTTCTTTGTTCATGATCGTCTCGACATTCTCTACAACAAGGATTACGTCATCAACAACAATGCCGATAGCAAGAATCAAGCCAAAAAGCGTAAGGAAATTGATGGAAAATCCGGTTACATACATCGCTATGAATGCGCCAATAAGTGCGACCGGAATGGCAATCGTGGCAATAATAGTCGGGCGCCAGTTTTGCAAAAAGATGTAGATAACAAGAACAACAAGAACAATAGCAACGATCAAGGTATTGATGACATTGTCAATTGCAACCTCAACATATTTGGTTGTGTCGTAAGGGATTTTGTAGGAGACGCCTTCCGGAAAGCGCGTTTTTAACTCTTCCATCTTTTCTAAAGCAGCTTGCTTGATGGTTAGTGCATTGGCACCTGAAAGCTGATAGATGGCGATGAGCCCGGTAGGCCTGCCATTTAACAATGCATCCCAATCGTATTTCTCTGCACCGAGTTCTATCTCAGAGATATCTTTTAAATAGAGCAGGCTGCCGTCTGTATTGTGTCGTAATACAATTTGACCAAATTCCTGGACATCTTTGAGTCTGCCATCTGCCGTTAATGTATAGGTCATCTG
>JBFEWG010000059.1:0-12127 GCA_041546465.1 Sulfurimonadaceae bacterium | reverse complement strand
TCTCTCGTCTGAACATTCTTGCTCAGTCTGGATCGTATGCTATGTCTCAAGCGAATGCTGTTCAGCAAAATGTACTTCGTTTACTACAATAGTAGAGAACGAAACCTAGTCGCGTAAGTAATGAATACATTTATTTAGAAAATGTATGAAGGCTACGCCAGTAGTCCACTCCTCCCTTTTGGGAGGTTTTAAAATCAGATTTCCTCTTTCAAGTTTCTTCCTGTTTTTTTATTCTCTTTATTTCGGTTCCAATTTACTTTAACAGAAAACTTTCAAACTGGAACACCGTTTGCTTTCTATTTCCTAAATTTCTTGCATGGATGCATATTCCATTATAAAGGACAGAAAATGGGTTTCCGTATTAACACCAATATAGCAGCATTAAATGCGCATAACAATGGGGTCATTAACAATAGAGCATTAGACAGTTCATTGGCTAAATTAAGTTCAGGTCTTCGCATCAACTCGGCAGCAGATGATGCATCAGGAATGGCAATTGCCGATTCTCTTCGTTCACAGGCAAGTGCTCTGGGCCAAGCTATTCGTAATGCAAATGATGCGCAAAGTATTATCCAGATCGCGGATAAAGCGATGGATGAGCAGATCAAGATTCTTGATACGATCAAGACCAAAGCGATTCAAGCTGCACAGGATGGGCAAAGCCGTGACTCACGTGTTGCTTTACAAGCCGATATTACTCGTCTTATGGAGTCACTTGACAATATCGCGTCTACGACATCTTATAACGGTCAGAACCTTCTTGCCGGATCATTCTCGAATAAAGAGTTTCAAGTCGGTGCCTATTCAAACCAGACAGTAAAAGCTTCTATTGGAGCGACAGACTCGAATCATGTTGGTTCCGTCTCTTTTGCAACAGGTATTGCAATCGCTGCAGAAACGTCAAATGCAATGACGATTAGTACAGCATCTGGTGATTTGACATTGCAGGCTATTCCAATCAGTACAGGAGCAGGAACTGGAGTAGGTGAGTTGGCAAAAGTTATCAATAATGCCTATGAACTTACCGGGGTCCGTGCATCATATGATGTCTCTATTACTTTTTCTACTGCATTGGTTGCAAGTAGTGTAGACGGAATGACAATTAACGGTATATCTATCGGAAGTTTCAGTGTTGTTCCTGGTGATCAAAATGGTAACCTTGTGAATGCAATTAATGCAAAGACATCTGAGACAGGGGTTCAGGCAGCTGTAGATGTCAAGGGTAACTTGACATTAACATCACTGGATGGACGTGGTATTTCAGCTGCGGCTACGGCATGGAATGCAACAGGACTGGAAGATTTGACAAGTATGGGGCAGTTGACATTAACCCGTCTAGATGCTTCAGCAATTATTGTTGACCCTGCTACTGCAGCTGATTTTGGTCTGGCTGCGGCTGATGTGAAAACTACTACATTGAACTTAGCCGATGTTAAGTCGAATATTGGTTCAACGGATGCTGTCGCAATCGGTGCAATCGGTTATTCCGGTGCATTGACAAATGTCTCTGGCGGTATTGGTGCAGGTGTAACAAGCTTTGCCGGGGCACAAGCAACAATCGACATTGCAGAGTCTGCACAGAAACAGCTGGATCGTGTCCGTGCAGACCTGGGTTCTGTGCAAAATCAGATCATAACGGTTGTTAATAATATCTCAGTCACACAAGTTAATGTTGCCGCTGCAGAGTCACAGATCCGCGATGTTGATTTCGCAGCTGAGTCAGCGACGTTCTCTAAACACAACATTCTTGCTCAGTCTGGTTCATTTGCAATGAGTCAGGCGAACGCTATTCAACAAAACGTTCTCAGTCTTTTACAATAAGTAAAAGCTGAGATCGTTTCCTAGAAAATGTACTTTCGCTACTTCAGTAGCTTAAGCTACTTTTTGAGTATTTACATCCATTACTTAGGTAGTGGACTATTAATCGCAAGAAGCAAGTAAGCTACCTTCTTTAAAAATATCTAATCAGACTTGTAAGTGTTGTGGGTTTTCGATACTAAGGACGAATCTTTAGTTCATACAATGTGATAGATCTATCTTATAAATAATTATGAAAACCTTCCACCATGTACAGAAAGTGTAATTCTGCATAGGCGTTGAGCTGAAACAGGGGCTTAGTAGAGATTCGCTGATTGTTCAACTTCTACATCGAGTTTTTCCATCATCTCTTGATACTCTTTATCTAGTTTTTCACTGACTGCTTTTAATTCATGATACTTCTCTTCATCAACATCAATTTGTTTTTTGGAAGGGATGATGATCTGCTCTTGCAGTTCATGTGGCCATGACTTAATTGCTTTTAGAATAGTTTCTCTCTCTTCATTCAAACCACCAGCCAAGTAGAAGAGCCATAGCCTGTGGGCCATGATCCATTCGACCATCTTAGCTTTTCTCTCTTCTTCATTGGTGATCTTTTTGCTACGTATCTTGACAAAATCAAACTCCATATGCAATATCTGGGATTGCATCAGGTCGAAATAGAGTTGATAAAACCTTTCCTCTTCAATAAAGGCTTTTATTACATCGATTTCATCCATAAGTGTACTGAGCTCGTCTACATCGATTTGAAGTAGTTTGTCTTCTTCTAAGAGTTTTACAAAGTTTTCTGATGCCTCTTGAACATGCATGAAGGCAGATTCAATTTGTTCTTGTTTTTCAATCGAGTCTTTGATCCATATATTTGTCTTATCAACTGCAATCTTCTGTTTTGCTTTAATCTCCTCTTCTGAAGGATGAGGAAGGATGATAGGCTCTTTAGTGTGATCCATATCGACATATTGGGCAATAGCGTCTTCAAAACTAAGTTCAAGAGCACCGGGGATACGCGCACCTCCTTCCGTAGAGTTTATTGTTAGCATTACTCCCTTTGTTTCATTGATCGCTCGCTCGAAGTAGTTTTTAAACATGACCCAATATTGTGTTGTACGGATAAAACCATTACCACCATAACGTTCAACAAATTCTTCATGCCCTTCCGTCTTCTCTTCATCTACTCCGAAGAAATGGTTTGATGCGTGTGATGTTCCATCATCGCCAAAGGCAAGGTCTTGTCCAATAAGGATAACGTTTTCATAGTGCATAGCGATGGCGAGTTCGTGTGCAAGGTTAGCGGCACTCATACCAACACCGATATAACCATGTTCATCTAAGCCATAATATTTAGGGTATCCGTGAGGACGCATTTGTAAGAGCAGCGTCCCTCCGCGAATAGCATTGATCACATCCTGATGGGCGATGGAGACACACACAAAATTAACGCCATCTTGAAACTCTTTTGAATTATCTTTAAAAAAGTTTGCTGTTTCCGGGATACGTTCAAGAACGGTGACAAAATCAGGCTTGATACCATGTTTTTCTAAAATCGGGAAAGAGGCATCAACACTGATAATAGTGACATAATCTTTGATCTTTTTAAGCAGTGGAAGTTGTTTAGTAAGACTTGGACCTGTAGAGACAACGATGGCAGTCTTTGGTTTTGATACCTGAAGTAAAGAGTGCGTTGTAGGACAAGTGATCATACGTGGTAGATTTTGAACGTGATGTTCTATTCCCATTAGGGTGTCTATAGCATCATTGCCATAACCCAGAGCAATTGCTTTAAAACATTCAATCAGGATGTCATTGATCTGCTTTATTTCATTGAAATAGTGGTGCAGGTAGTAGTTTGAGACGGTCTCTAAAGTAAAAAGTTTGACATAATATTGTGCCTGAGTCTTATGAATATACAGTGAAAGAGTAGAAAAATTAGCTGTTTCCATGTCCTCAAATACGATTTTACGGCTTAATATCGCCTCGGAAAAATCAACAAAGTGAAAGGCGATATAGTATAGTTCAGGGTTTGGTTCGATAACAATAAGCCGTTCAAGCTGTGGCTCTTTCATGATTAATTGGATGGCAACGGTGTTGGCGATACCAAAAACATATCTGTATGGAATATTATTACGCTCTTTTAGTTCTTCATCAAGTGCCATAACATCGGCTACAGGATAAGCATACATAAATGATTCAAGTTCAGTGTCCAATATATTGATATCGACAGGGTCTTTCCCCTGAAAGACTTCAAACCGGACATTCCCTTGTATGGGAAGAATCTTATTGGCTAAATGAGGGTTGACCTTCAGTAAAGCATGAAGGTTTTTATTGAGTAGCGGATGGTGAGTTTGACTCGTATCACTCATGAGGGTCCTTTACGGGTTGGTTATGCTTGCATCTTTAATATAATGATGTGACTTCAGCTGTTGAACAAAGTCAAGAAGCAGAGGGTCTTGATATTTGTTTGCAATTGCTAGAATGCCTATAGGTAAGTCATTCTCACCTTTTAAAACTGGCATCATTATACTAGGAAGACCTAAAAATGTCCAAATTAGATTTGAATCCGGTGTATCGGGTGTCGTCAGACCTACAGGAGCCTCATCTGCTGCACCTAGGGTAAGGATTATATCGTAGGAGTACATCCATTCATGAAACTTTTGGGTCAGCTCACTTTGCCTTTCAAGTGCTTTGACATAGGCTTCAGTCGATATTTTTTGGCCTTCTTGAATGATTTCATAAAAGATGGGGCTCATCAAGGTGTGCTGTGCATATTCATCTTTAAAGTAGTAGGCTAGAGCTTTATCATAAATAAGTTGGTGGAGGTTATAGATCTCATTTACATAATCGGGAAGATTTGTGTAATGAAGTTCGATAGTATCATCTTTAATGGTATCCACCCATGACTCGAAATTATGTTTGGCAGTGTTGGAAGCCAGGTCATACCTGGGATGGCGAACAACGGCAACGCGATATCTTTTTTGTGGATCGGATTGGTAGTTGTCAATGTATTTGTGTACATATTCATAATTCTCACCTTTGACACGACACGCATCAAAGGCAAGTCTCAAGTCTTCGATACTACGAGAAAAGAAACCAAGGGTATCAAGAGAGTCAGTTGTCTTTAAAACACCGATACGGGGAAGGACCCCAAAAGAGGGCTTGAAGCCGTAAATACCACAGTAAGAAGCAGGCCTGCCGATAGAGCCGGCAGTTTGGGAGCCCAATGAGATAGGAACCATACCGCTGGCAACGGCTGCTGCGGAACCGCCGGAAGATGTCCCGGGACTGCGTTGCAGGTCATGGGGGTTACAGGTAGTGTTTTGATAGTGCACAGCAAATTCGGCAGTGACCGTCTTACCCAGCATAAGGGCTCCATTACGACGGAGATAGTGAACTATTCTCGCATCGTTGCCCGGAGTAAAGTCTTTCCAAATAGGAGAACCCATTTGCGTTGGCATATCAAAGGTGTTGAAGATATCTTTAACGCCGATGGGGATTCCATAAAGCGGGTTGTCCTGAATTTTCAAGTCTGCGATCTTTTTGATCTGTGTATTGATGACCTCTTCGTTGATATACTCCCACGCTTTGATATCAGGATCCACCTCTTTTATCCGATTGAGGAGGGAATGGACAATATCTTCAGGTCCTATCTCTTTAGAGAGAAGTTTTTCACGTAGTTGTGTGGCACTCAGGGTGTAAAGTCCGTTCACTCGTGCTCCCTGAACTTACCTTCACGCATCGCTTTAAGCGTATTAGTATATTCCTCTTCAGTGATGTTTGCCATATCAAGAAACTCATCTAAATATGCCGGGCGCTGCTGATCATATTTTTTTGCGACTTCAAAGCCTTCTTCTCGGGTAAGCAGACCGGCACGAACATCGGCACTTGCCTGATCTGTTCCTCGGCCAAATCCGCGTTTTACAAACTTCATATGATCATGCATCGTCTCAAATTTACATTCATTCCCCTTGAAGCCTTTGTAGTGGCCTGGACGACGCTCTTCTTTCCAGCCATACTCTTTTTTAATAAACTCCATCTGGCGCTCGTCGTCCCAGAAAAGGTAATCACCAAGATGAAGACCTACGAGGCCGAGCTTTTCTACCTCTTCGTAGGATGGAAGCTCAAAAGGTTTAAGGTCTTTACGTGTGATCTCATGATCGATCATCTGCTCCGGATAGAGCTTTGCAGAGACTTTGGTAAAATAGTCCCGGTCGAATTTAGTCACATGCTCTTTAAAATCGGCTCTTCCGCTTGACTCACAGACGGACTCTCCCCAGATAAGCAGAGGGATATTGAACTTAACAGCAATCTGAAGAGGGAAAGCTCCGATACCGGCATGGCAGTGCCAGCAGGAGTCACCGATCTTGTAAAATGACTTCACAAAAAGTTTTTTAACCAGAGCTTTGTTCGGTGTAAACATGATGTGGTCGACCTCAAGTTTCTCCAAGGCATTTTCAAGGTTGTATTTTCCTGTCTCTGAGTACCAGTTGTGATTAAATGTCACAGCGAGGGGTTTCATCCCATATACTTTCGTCAATACATGGAGTTGAAAGACTGAATCTTTTCCGCCGGAGATAGGAACGATACAGTCATAGTTGTCATCTGCTTTCTCTTTGTATTCCTCAAAGATCTCACGAAGTCTTTTTTCACTCTCTTTCCAGTTGATGCGCATCTTCTGCTCTTGTGCTCTACAGGCGAGACAGACACCGAGCTCATCAAACTGCATCCCCTCGTTTGAACTTGGCATACAGCAGCGTGTACAATAGGTCAAATGGTCTTTGTATAAAGGTTTACCGTAGTCTTCATCATGATCCATCAGAGTAGGGTCTATTTTCTTTGTCACTGGATCTCCTTTTTAAGTATCGTTATAGTTGTTCTGATATTCATTTTCTAAAATCCCATATTCTATAATATCGGCATATTCACCATTTTTTATAAAAGCATCCCTTCGGATTCCTTCCTGTTGCATTCCAAGTTTTAAAGCGAGTCTTTGCATAGCGAGGTTTTTGGATGAGGTACCGCAATATATCCGATGAAGCTCGAGGGTAGAAAAGCCGTGTTGAAAAACGAGTCTTGCGGCTTCCTCGCCGACCCCTTTGCCGTAAATAGACGGTTCACCGAGAAGAATGGCGAACTCTGCATTTTTCGCTTTGATATCGATGTTTTGAAGTGAGATATTGCCTATATGTTGCAGAGATGAGCTTTCTATAATGGCAAACACCTGATGAAACGGGGATTTGCTGACCATATCTATATATACAAGGGCCATCTCTTTTGTGTAGACGCGCTCTCCATGGGAGTTGAACTTTGTCACTTCGGGGTCGTTTAGCCAGTTGGGATAGTTTCCATCAGCATCTTCGACACAGAGAGCTCTTAAGAAAAGCGTTTTACCTGCGAGTCTTGGTACATCTTTCATATGAGTTCATTCCTGTATTTCCATACTTTTTCAAAAGCCGCGATGACATCATCCATATCCTGTCTAGTCATTCCCGGTCGCATGAACTCATGGGTGATGAGTATCTCTTTGTGCATCTTTTCGGTGACAGGACAGAGACCTTCAGGGTATTTTACATCAGAGTGATTGAATGGAAAGCCCTCTTTCCCAAACCCGATACGCTCTTGGTAAAGAGGCTGCAGGTAGAGCGGTTTGACATATCCGTAGCTCAGCAGCACATCGGATTCATCCCGCAGCAGTGTTCTTGGAAGTTCTGCTTTGACAGCATCGATGAATATGTTTCTATGCATACCGGCAATATCTGTATCAAACTGCAAGGCATGGACATAGAAGACATGTTTGCTTGATGGACGTATTTTTGTTGCACTCAGGCAAGGGATCTGAGCAAGCTTCTCGTTCAGATAAAACGTATTGTCAAGACGTTCCTGTAAAAGTGAAGGCAGCTTTTTAAGCTGTTCATGTGCAATGGCTGCTTCGATTTCCGTCATACGGTAGTTAAAGCCTATCATATTGACGAGTTCTTGTCTGTCTTTAATGCCGCGAGCTGACAGGACGGCTTCCGCATGGTTCCTGATGAGACGCAGTCTGTCGGCAAGGGCATCATCGTCTGTGACAATGATGCCCCCTTCACCGGAATGGATGTGTTTATGGTAGTTTAGAGAAAATATGCCCATATCGCCAAGAGTGCCTGCAAATTTTTCTTTATACATGGCACCGGGTGCCTGTGCGGCATCTTCAATGACAAGGAGATCATGCTCCCGGGCCAAGGCGTTAATCGCTTCAACATCATAGACCTGTCCAAAAATGTCAACGACAATGATCGCTTTTGTCTTGGGTGTGATCTTCTTTTCTATTGATGTGACATCCAAGCAATAGTAATCTTCTTCGACATCGGCAAACACAGGGATAGCCCCATAGACTAACGCAGCAGTTGCGGAGGCGCTCATGGTATAGGCAGAAACGATCACTTCATCACCAGGGCCTATGCCTGCAGCACCTACGGCAGCATATAAGCCTGAAGTGGCAGAGTTGACGGAGATAGCATGCTTGACCTTGAAAAATTTTTCCCATGCACGTTCAAGAGCCTGTACCTCGGTTCCTCCAAAAAAATCATCATGCCAGGTCCCTAAATAGGTCGAGAGTTTACCGGAACGAAGTACTCTCAGTGCAGCTTCCTCTTCTTCGTTACCTATGGTATTGTAGGCAGGAAACGGAGTGGAGCGAAGTTTTTGTGCACCATTTATCGCTAGTTTCTTCATAGAGGCTCCCAGGTTAATATATGTTTATTCTGCAGTGTCTCTTTGATATCAAGAAGCTTTTTACTGAGATGGAGGTGTCGCGTAAGTGGCTCTGTCGTCGCATTGAGTGCAAAATCGAGTGTGTTCAAAAGATTCTTGCTCATTGTATCTTCCAAGGTGGTGGTTTTTTCAAGGGAGAAATATCCCTCATATTTTTTAGAAGGCCTAACAGTTTCGATCTGTATGCAATGTCCCGAATCTTTGATGAGAACTCTTCCTTGAGAAAGAGTTATTTCCAGTTCAAAAAGAGCATAGTCCTGCCCGCTGAAGTTTTGTAAGACACCTGTAGATGAAGTGGTCTGGAGATAAAAATTCCCATATAGATCATCGTCTTTCAGGCTGATATTATTGACTGAAAGACTGGTGATATCCCCACACAGGTGTTCTATCAGTTCCAGCATGTGCGAGCCGTTATGGTACAGGCCTTTCGTAAATTGAGCATGAAAGCATCGGATCTCTCCCAGTTTTTTACTCGTAATAAGTTCATGGGCTTTTTGAATACTCGGATCATAGCGTCGTAAAAAGTTAATCACTATCTGTTTACTGCTATTGTCTATAAGAGGAATAAGACTTTCCAGTTCATCTCGGGTATAGACAAAGGGTTTCTCACAGATAATAGTCTTAATCTTCTCATTCTGTAAAGCCTTCTTCATCGCTTCAAAATGAAAGGGTGTCGGTGAACAGATGGAAAGAATATCGATTGTTTCGTTTTCCAAAAGGTTTTCAAGACTTTCATAAGTACGGATTGTTTCTCCCCATTTAGAGATGAATTTTTCTCTTTGTCGGGCAGAAGGATCACATACGGCGATAAGTTGTGTATCGGCATGTTTTGCATAGGCATGGGCGTGGGTGAGAATGTTTTCATCGGCTGGCCCATCTAAAAAACCGGCAATATTACCACAGCCTACGATAGCGGCATTTTTCACGTATTAAACCCTTTGATTAGCTCCTTTATCACAGCAAATTTCATACCATTGGATTCCAATGGTATCTCTAAGGGTTTGAGGTGTTGCGTTGATATATTGTCAAGGTTTCGAAGTTGATGCGAATCTGGTAAGGGAAGTAAAAACTCTCTGTTCTTAGAAGGAAGATAAGAGATTACCGGTTTTCCAAGTAATGCGGCGGTATAGAGTGCCATAGTGTCAAACCCGATGATAAGTCTGGAGCGTAGCAGGTCTTTTTCAAGGGGAAAAAAATCTGCCGGATAGATTTGCGATTTTATATGAGGAAATTTTTTGAGTATCGTGTGGTATTGATGTTTTTTTTCAGACGGGTGCAAACGGATATTAAGTCCGGAGCATTCAAATCTCCCAAAATGCTTCAGAATCTCCCCAAGAGCACTTTCCTGCGTAAAGCCCCAATAGTTTTTATCTCCGTAAGTGGCCTCTGCGACGGCATCGGTCGGTTCACTTAAAAAGAGGAGATTGTCAGTTGGGGAGATGTCTTCAGCCCTAGCATGTGTCAACTGGTTTTGTAAATAGGTATTCTCTATTCGAAGAGGGTGTGGGAAGTTGTATTCATTGGCTATTCTTTCTGCCTTCTTATCACTCAAAACAGTAAAGTCGGGCAGGTTCTTCTCCCACGCTTTATTCGGATAATCAAAACGCTCGCGATAGGAGCTCCAGTGATCTAAAAAGGCAAAGGTGGGGATCCCCAGCTGTTTGGCCTTTTGCACAAAGGGACGTTCAACCCTCTCTTGCCAGCCTGTAGTAAAAAAGAGTGCATCATAACCGGCAAGCTCAAGTTGTTCTTGGGTGTTAAGTCCGTTACGGCGTGCAATCTTTTCAAAGGGAGATCCTTTTTTGGCATAGAGCTTCCATTGTGCATCTTTGATATGCTTTTTGATAAAGGCACTAAGAAGTTCAGAACCACCGGCATCGTGGCTGATAACAGCGATTTTCACCGGATCTTTTCCCAAGAGAGAGGTTCACCTTTACGGTAGGAACCTTTGAACTCTTTTCCCAGGACTTTTTTCAGTTCTTTTGGGTGCATTCCAAAACCGGGTCTGACGGAACGGATATTGTTCTCAGTGATAATATCTCCGTCTTTCACATCGGCTGAAATAAAAAGAGAACGAGAAAACTCTCTGGATTTTTTACTCTTCTCACTTAGTTCATAGCTGACATGACCGAGCATCTTTTCCGTATCGCGAACAGCCTGTACCATTTGGGTGAACTCTTCTTTGTTCAGTGAAAAAGAAGCATCTGGGCCCCCAATAGAACGCTCCAGTATAAAATGTTTCTCAATGACTTTCGCTCCCAAAGAGACAGCAATTACAGGGGCTGTTGTTCCTAAGGTATGATCAGAGAAGCCGCTTATGACACCAAACTCTTTGGCAAGGTCCGGAATAGTCAAAAGGTTTGCCTCTTCCAGCGGGGCTGGATAGGCTGAGGTACACTTAAGAAGAATGATCTCTTTATTGTTCATACGGTGACAGGCTGCTACGGCCTCTTCAATATCCTGTTTTTCTGCAACCCCTGTTGATATGATGAGCGGTTTACCTTTGCTTGCGACATATTCGATAAGAGGAATATCTGTGATCTCAAAAGAAGCAATCTTATAGGCAGGAACATTGATACTATCTAAAAAATCTACAGCACTCTTGTCAAAAGGGGAAGAGAAGCAGATCAGCCCCAGGGATTCGGCATACGCTTTGAGCTCACTCTGCCACTCCCAGGGCATATAGGCCTCTTGGTAAAGTGAATACAGTGTCTGACCATCCCAGAGGGTATCTTGTTTGATCTGAAAGTAGTCATTGTCACAATCAAGGGTTATGGTATCGGCTGTGTAGGTCTGCAGCTTGATAGCATCAGCACCGGTCTGTGCAGCTGCCTTTATCGTCTCTTTTGCGATTTCGATCTTTCCCCCGTGGTTGGCAGAGAGCTCGGCGATGATAAAGGTTTTAGAGTCTTGGGAAATCTCTTTGCCTGCAATAGTAATCTTATTCATGTTCCTGCCCATATCGATAATATATTCTTCCCTCTTTTTCTTGAAAACGTTTAAAGCCTGCTTTTTGAAAACTTTTTTCAGAAGGGATGTTGCCTTCTTTGATTTGTGCCTCGATAGCTATATTCGTATTATCGCTTAAAAATATCTCGCACCCTCTTTTGATAATGTCAGCAGCCAGAGACCTGCCGCGAAAATCCTTGCTGATGGATATACTGATAATCGCCTTTTTATCAATTTTATTAAATCGCAGTTGTCCTATCAGGATATGGGTTTGTGAGCGAACTGTATAGAGTGCGACATTCGTATCATGCAAAAGGTTAGTAAACCACTTTGTATGTTCGTCAAGGCTAATACGCTCAGAGGAGAAGGAATTTTGTCGTACGACAGGGTCATTAGCCAGTTCAAATAGATCTAAGAGGTCACCGTCAGATACTTTATGCAGGCTGAAACTGTCTGATGGTGATGTATATGGAATTGGTCGGTAAGCAGGCTTTATCTGTAATAGAGCAGGGTTCCTTAGTTTATGGACTTGAGATGTTTTCAGGGTTGTGAAGCGCTGTCGCTTTAAATATTTTTCGACTTCTATCTGATTGTCAGCTGTTCGGACGGAGAT
>JBFEWG010000084.1:0-8822 GCA_041546465.1 Sulfurimonadaceae bacterium | reverse complement strand
AGGGCATCGGCATATACTTTTTGTGTCTGTTCAGAGTTATTGACAGCATTGAGGTGCGATATGGGTGTAAAAAACCATTCCAGACGCTCATCGATCATTTCGAAAGGTTTCACAAAGTTTGCATAGGTCTTTTTCTCGATGTGAAGCAGGTCATCGATCTCTTTTTTGCTTCTTTCTAAAAGCTTGGTCAGTTCATCAATAGCGGTATCAAGGTTGACGTTAAAGTCTAAAAACATATAGGTATCCTTATTATTTGACGATATTGTAGACTCTTTTTTCTGAAAGATATGTTTACTTCTGTCTTTGTTCTCTTTTTTAGAGATACTCTAAGGCTGGAGTAATGATGTGTTGATATAATATAATAAAATATTATGAGGATAAGTGATGAGAAGCGTGATCGTTGTTGTTTTGGCTGTTCTGTATAGCAGCTCGTTATTTGCTGCGAATTGTGAAGTTGAGAGCATGAGTGTGAACTGGACGGCTTTCGAGTCACCTGAGAAAAAAGGGGTAAAAGGGAGTTTCGATACTCTTAATTTCGAAGCGCATCAGAAAAAAGATGATTGCGCCTTTTCCTATTTTACGATGGCTACGGTACATATCGATACCAGTTCGGTCAGGACAGAGAACAAAGAACGTGATAAGACTCTGATTAATGCCTTTTTCAAACATATGATCGATGGGGAATATATTGATGCTATTATCAAGCGTGTGGATCTGGATAAAGAGGAACTGAGTGTTGAGATCACGATGAACGATGTCTCTCAGAGTATCTATATGCCTTATACCTTTGATCAAAAGAGACTCAAAGCACATGGAAGGATAGACCTGCTGAACTTCTTGGCATCACCGGCACTGAGTTCCATCAATGATGCTTCTTATGAACAGGGAAAAGGTAAAACCTGGAGTGATATCGATGTCTCGTTTGAACTGGTTTTAAAAGAGGCATGCGAATAAGCAATCAATAACAATCGGGTCTTTTTTAATCCCGGTTGCCAAAGGATTGTAAAAACTCTTCCATCTTATCGGCAGGCATTGGTTTTGCGTGCAGATAGCCCTGGATGTTGTCACATCCATTTTCAATAAGAAATTTTTCCTGCTCTTTGGTTTCGACACCCTCGGCAATAAGGTTGAAGTTCATCGTCTTTGCCAATGATATGATGGTCTTGACGATAGCAGCATCATCACCATTTTCAGGAACACCTGCGACAAAGGACTGATCGATCTTGAGTTTATGGACAGGGAGTCTTTTCAGATAGGAAAGTGATGAGTACCCCGTACCGAAATCATCGATAGAGAGTCGGATACCCAGGTCTTTCATACTTTGCAATATGCGTATCGCCTGTTCAGGATGTTGCATAGTGTATCCCTCGGTGATCTCCAATTCTATCCATTCCGGCAGGCATTTTGAATCGGCCAGTTCTTTTTCAATGGTGAAGACAAAGTCTTCGTTTTGAAGCTCGTTGGTTGAGAGGTTGATCGCGACATAACCGGGGTTGTGACCTTCTTGATACCATTTTGCTATCTGAGCAGTGGCTTCGGCAAAGACATATTGTCCTATCTTGTCAATAAGGCCGGCTTCTTCTGCTACGGGGATAAAGTGAGCCGGCGAGATGAACCCTCCCTCATCCAATGGCCATCTGACTAGAGCTTCCATGCCCAACAGTGTGTTCGTACGTCCGTCGATCTGTGGTTGGTAATAGACACTGAACTCCTTGTTATCCAAAGCAGTACGGATATTCTTTGACATGACCATATGGTAGAAGCTTTTTTCTGTCATCTCTTTGGCATAGAAGTTGTAGGTGTTACGACCTTCATCCTTTGCCTTGTACATTGCGGTATCGGCATTTCTGATAAGTACTTCCGCATCGTCACCATCATCAGGACAGACACTGATACCTGCACTGAGTGTTAGATACATTGAGTGTTCATCAATAAGAAAAGGTTCTTCCATTGCCTTCATTAATTTGTGCAGTATATTGTTTAACTGGGACATGTCAATGACTGATTCGATAAGAATAATGAACTCATCACCTCCAAAACGGGCGATGGTGTCTACTTTTCTCAGTTCGTTCTTCAGACGATGGGCCAGGAGCTTTACGACTTTATCGCCCATCTCATGTCCAAGGGAGTCGTTTATCTCTTTGAAACGGTCCAGGTCGATAAAGATAACAGCTGCTTTTGAATCTGTCCGGTTGGACTTTTTAATCGCCTGGTTCAGACGGTCGATGAAGAGTATTCTGTTGGGAAGGTCTGTAAGGTGGTCATGTTCTGCCTGATAGCTGAGTGCATCTTTTGCTTTTTGTATCTCAAGCATGGCGTTCTTTTGGCTGGTAATATCGAAATAGGTGCCCAACACACCTATTGTATCGCCTTTGAAGTCTTTGAGAGGGACTTTGGAGGTATTTAACCATCGTATCGAGCCATCTATTTGTGTCTGCTGTTCTTCATAGGCAATCTTCTCCTCACCGCTGGTAATGACGTGCCTGTCATCTTCAATATAGTGGTGTGCTTCATTGTTCCAGACGAGTTCAGTGTCTCTCTTGCCGATGATATCTGAGGGTGATTTCATCCCCGCATCTCTGGCAAAGAGGGCATTACAACCCAAATAGACTGAGTCTCTATCCTTCCAAAAGATCCGCACGGGGACTGTATCGATGACACTGCGCAGTATGGCTTTGTTCTCTGCAAGGTCCTGTTCTGTCGCAAGAGAGAGTTGTTCAACCTTTTTTGCATTGTTGATCATGATAGCACTGGTAAGCAGGGCGTTAAAAAGCTTGTCCATACTTGCCGGTTTTTTGACAAACTTGTAGATGCCGATATCGATGAGTTCCATCAGGTATTCGAAGTCTTCATGGGCAGACATGATGATGATACTCTGGTCAGGTTTGAGCTCCTTTATCGCCTTGGCCATCTCTTTTCCATTAAGTTTAGGCATCATGATATCACTAAGTACTATGTCATAGTGCGCTTGCTTGAAAGCATTGAGCCCCTCTTCTCCGTTATGCGCGACATGCACAGAGTTGAAGAATTGTTTGAGTGTCTCATAGGTACTCTCGGCGAGTATGAGGTCATCTTCAACATAGAGTAGATCCAAGGACGCACAGGCTTGCAACATATTGTTGATCAGGTTACTTTGATTCATGGTTCTCTCTTATTGGGATTTTTATGGTAAAGCAGGCTCCCTGTTCTGTATTGTGAACATCAATACTGCCTTTGCAATGCTCTTCGACAATGGTCTTTGACATGTACAGTCCCAGACCTGTACCTTGTTTTTGGTCTTTGGTAGAGACATACGGCAAAAAGAGGGTATCTATGATATTGGGATTGATCCCTCTCGCATTGTCTTCGATGGTTATACGGGCATATCCGTCTTCATGATCGCAGGTAATAGTGATATGGGGATGAACGATCTGACGGTCGGCAAAGGCATCCTGGGCATTTTTGAAAAGATTGAGTATTACCTGCTCCATCTCCCGCTCGAAGGTTACATAGCTTTCATCAGACAGGTAGTTGAAATCGACATGTATCCCTTGTTGCTCAAAAGCATGTTCTATCAGGGTATAGGATTTGGAGATGATCGTCGAACTGTTGGTCTTGACAGGTTTCTTGTCAGGCTTGAAAAAGTCCCTAAAGTCTGTAATCGTGTTTGAGAGATGTCGGATCTGGGTATCTAGCTGGTCATAGGTCTTTATAAGATCTTCTTCACTCGATTTTTCCAATACAAGATCGACACGTTGTTTGTTCATCAAAGCACTCATGATTGCCAACGGCTGTCTCCATTGATGGGCAATCATGGATATCATCTCTCCCATCTGGGCGTGGCGTGTCTGCATCAAGAAAAGTTTTTCTTTGATATTACGTTGGGTTGCATCTTCTTGGATGGTCACGAAGTTTGTGATGTTTCCATGATCGTCAAAGACAGGGAAAATTGTCGATTCACAGTCACGAAGCTCACCGTTTTTCATCTTGTTGATCAAGGTGCCTCTCCAGACTGACTGCTCACTCTTGATGGTTTTCCATAAGTCACTGTAAAACTTATCAGAGTGGACGTCAGAGCGGAAGATACTCATCTTTTTATTAAGGAGTTCATGATGGGTATACCCTGTCATATCTACAGCTTTTTGATTGCTGTAGATGATAAAGCCTTCTTTGTCTGTGATAAAGGTTGAATACGGGTTTTGATTGACCACTTGTGAAAGCCGGGAGACAAGTTCTTTTGTCTTCTCTGTGTCCGTGATATCCTGGATTGTACCCGAAAGAATGATGCTGCCTTCTGCATCCAAGAGTTTTTCTGCCCTTTGATGGACAATCTTCTCTTTACCGTTAGGCAAGATGATACGGTGGATGACATCGTACTCCTGTGTACCATCAAGCAGTTTTTCAATGGATTGTAAGAGGTATTCAAGGTCAACAGGATTGACATGGGATAGGAACCATTCATTGTCAATCTCAATAGAAAAGGGTTCTATCTCGTAGATCCTGTATGTTTCGGCAGACCAGATGATCTTTTTTGTTTTATTGTTGAACTGCCAGCTTCCGAGATGTGAGATCTCCTGGGCTTTATTAAGGTTGTCCTCATTGATTTTGAGTGTCTCATATAAGGCCGTATTCTGATAAAGGATTACAGCTTGCGATAACAGGAGTTCAAGGGTTTTGATTGTATCAGCGTCAAGCGGTGTATGAACATTCTTGTTTTCCAGGTATAAGACACCCTTGATAGAACCTTCCAAAGTACTGGGAATACAGAGGCATGATGCCGGATTGTGTTCACGGACATATTCATCAAATTGAAACTTTCCGTTTTCGCATGGACGTTGCAAGTCAAGTTTCTCACCGGTATTGATGGTATATGTGATGATGTTTTTCGGGATGATCGTCGATTCGTCAATGGCAAGTTTATGATCGAGGACCTCTTTTTTCTGAAAGTCGGCACTGGCGCGCACCAGAAAGTTTCCGTCTTGTTCAAGAAGCAGCACTACTTTACTGGCGGTAGCGTTTTGCATGATGATCTGCATCAGTTTGTGGACCAGCTCTTGTGTGTTTTTTGCTTTTGAGATAGTGTTAAAGGCGGTAAGTAGGCTTTGAAAATTGTTGTATGATACGGGTGAATCCAGACTTGAGTTAGAGTGTCCTTTGAGGGTGTCACGTTGGGGAAGGTCTTGGATAAATACCGTGCTTTTGAGGTGTTTGACAATAGAATAAGCTCCCCATTGATTGAGTCCCACAATAGCTTCATTGAAATAAAAGTCACTCAGGTCGTTATAGTTAAGTGCTTTCCAAAAGCGCCCCGCGCATAAGCCGGCTAAGGCGAGGAAGAATGGATTTTGAAGTCTGCGTGCTTCCTGCAGGGCTTTATCATATATCTTGACGACATCCCAGGCCAAGGCATGGTTTTTCATCCCTTCGGCTTGTAACAAGAGCTTTCCAAACTTAAAATTGGAAGGGGAAGATTTGGCATAACTGTTAAATTCATCAAGATCAGAGGAAAGTGTAGCATGCTCTTCAGGGCTTAAGGCCGTTTTTTTACCAAGGGCCAGTAAAGCGCGCATAAAATGAAGCCGCAGCTTAGGGAACATAATGACTTCGTTGGAACTGGTGTTGATATACTTCTGTAAAAGGGTCAGTCCTTCATCAAAGGAGGCTTTTAAAAAGCACTCTTGGGCCTGGATGATAGCATACCAGGCAAGGGCAGGGTAAAAGTTGTTTTCTTCCCATAGTTCAAGGGCACTTTTTTCATCAAACATGGTAATAGTGTCAAACTCTTGCATATCGTTGATGGCCCTGACTAGTGTGTCAAAGATGGCGACCATTTTTAAATCGCCGGAGTTTCGGATAAACTCACTTTCAAGCGTGATTTTTTCGCTGACCTCGTTTAAGGGACGTCCGGAGAGAAAATGTGAAAAGTGCATCAGGAAGTTTGCCCAGGTTCCAAAGACCAAGTCACCATTGAGTTTACTCTGATACAGGCTCTCTTGATAGATAGGGATATTGCTCTGCAGCGGTTTTGTGTAGGGATTGATAAAATTGGCTACAAAGTTGTTGATCTTGGGAAGCATGCTGCGGTCATTAAAGCGATGGTTGAGCTTCAGGGCGACTTGAGCAAAAAGATAGCCCTGCTTATACTCTTTTTCCGAAACGAGCTGTGCACCATAGAGTACAAATCCGAAACTTGATTCTGTCGTGTTACCATGGATGAACGAGGTGTGAACGATATTGAGGTAGCTCCATTGCATCAATGCTATGTCAGCCAGATAGAACGCTGCTTCCCAGTAGCCCATCAGCAGAGCCGAGACGGATTTTTCCTTACCTTTGTGATGTTGGGGCTGATGAACAATATCATTGGGATGCTTGAAGAGAGGATGATGAGAAATATTTTCTTGCAAGTTGTCAATCGCATCTGTGAGCTCACTCTTGTTTGAAGGGACCTGCAGTCCTAATTGCGACAGGAGGGTATTGCCAAGGTTGATCAGGGAGTTGAAGTTTTTCCCCTGAGTAACACAGATATTTTTATAGAGATTGAAACAGACAAGGTCCTCTTGCGTGTTTTTTGTTCGTTTAAGGAGTTGTTCGACTTCTTTTTTTGCCTGGGTATGCAAGGCATTAAGATATAAGGTCTTGACGGTAAGTAACTTATACTTAAAGACGACAGAGCGTTCTTTATCCCACAAAGTGGGGTCGAAAAGATATTTATATATCCAGTCTGTCTTTTGCAGAGCGAGTTCATAGGCATTTTGG
Source organism: Sulfurimonadaceae bacterium (assembly GCA_041546465.1). Taxonomy (GTDB): domain Bacteria; phylum Campylobacterota; class Campylobacteria; order Campylobacterales; family Sulfurimonadaceae. Next base: position 2,087 of record JBFEWG010000084.1, on the reverse strand, counting down.
GCGAGGGCTTCTTCCAGGGCTGTTATATTAAGGTTGAAGAGATATTTGGGAAAATTTTTCTCTTCATAGGCATTATTGAGGTGCTCGACCAGGGTGATGATATCATGGTACTGATGGTTTTCATAGGCATGCTGTAGATACTTTCCTATTTTTCGGTGGATCTGGCGTTTTTTTGTGGCAGAGATAAAACTGTAGATATTCTCTTGAATAAGGTCATGCACGAATTGATACTGATTCATACTCAGATAGATGAAACCATCGTTTTGAATGGTCTGGATATTTTCATTGTCAAAACCAAATGCGTTCATCATATCCAGTACCAGAGGAAGTGTAGAGCGGTTTCCCATCAGGGCAAGATAGAAGAGATATTCCTGTTTCTCTTTGGTGAGTTGTTCGAATTTCGTATTGATGAGTTGGGCAATATTCACACTTGCATTGTAGGTATTGATCTTTTCGACATCATAGTCCCATTTTCCCTTTTCAAAACGGAGTTCATTGATATCAATAAGTGTGCTTATAAGTGTCTTGACATGAAAAGGATTTCCGCCTGTTTTATGATAGATGATGTGAGAGAGGTCTTTGATCTTCTTGTTCTTCGTAGCAAAGAGTGTTGTCAGCATCTCTTGCAGGGATTCTTTCGATAAAGGGTGAAGCTTGATATCAAACACAGCGTCATGATCACCTTCGAGCACTCGTTGTATGAGGTCTAATGCAGGTGGGTTCTGCATGATCTCATCTTCACGATAAGCGCCAATGAAGTGAAGGTAGGGGTTTTCCATCTTCAAGATGGAGTTTTCCAGGAGATCAAGAGATGCCGGATCAGCCCATTGAAGATCATCGACAAAGATGATAAAGGGCTGTTCCTGCGTGGCGATACATAGTAGAAGCTCATTTATCGCTTTGGAAAGTTGTGTGCCAATGTCATCAATCCCGTTTAAATAGGTGTGTGGTTTTTTGGGAATGACACCGGCAAGGTCTGGAAAAACAGAATGCAGGACGGAAAGAGAGCGCTTGCTTATTGACGAGAGATCCGGTTTATTTTGACGCATCAACAGTGAGTTGTGTAACTGCAGAAATATCTGTTTGAAACTCAGGTAGGGAATATGTGAGTAATGTTGGTCGAACTTTCCTTTGAGCACAGTGATGTTGTTTTGGGGAATAAGACTGAATAGCTCTTCGACAAGGCGGGTCTTTCCTACGCCCGGTTGACCGGATATAAGACCATTGACAGGGATATTTGCAGTGATCTTTTTGGAGACTTGCCTCAAGGTCTTCTGTTCGTCCTTACGTCCAAAGAGCTGATTGCCTATATTGATCAGGGGACGGTTGTGTGTAGCGATTTCAAAATCTGTAACCATGTCTGAACCGTCTGAGTTCTGTATGGCCTTTTTGATGTCATGGATGAGCGCATCATCACTCTGGTATCGATCCCGTGGGTTTTTTTGGATCAGTTTCTGGACAATCCTGGAAACTACTGAAGGGATGGTGTCGTTAAGTTCATGAAGAGGAATAGGGTTCAGTGCGATCTGTTTATGGATAAGCTCATACCGGTCTGTAGTGTCAAAAGGAATATGGCCTAAGAAGAGGTGGTAAAGGGTCATGCCAAAACTGTAAAGGTCGCTTCGGATATCAAGTGGCTCCTTCGTTAGTCCCGTTTGTTCCGGGGACATGTAAAGCAGGTTGCCTGAAGAGATCGTCTGCGTACTGTCATAGGTGCTGGAATGCTCAATGATAGGCAGTGAATAGCCGAAGTCAATAAGCTGGACAGCTCTTGTATGCTGGTTATAGACAATGTTTTTCGGGCTGATGTCGGCATGAATCATCTTGCGGTTATGAACGGATTCGAGCGCCTGCGCTATAGACAGAGCGATTTCCAAGATGTCTTGGAGGTTTAACTTTTTCTTTAAAAGATGATCATATAAAGAGGTGCCGCCTATATCTTCAAAGACATGGATGTATTCTGTAGAAGTGACGATGACATCAAGAAGGCTGATGATGTGTTTCGAGTGAAGGAATGAGAGAACCTTTTGTTCGTTTACAAACTGTGTGAGTGTCTTTTCATCTCTCGAAGAGGGACGAATGAGTTT
>JBFEWG010000177.1:0-3037 GCA_041546465.1 Sulfurimonadaceae bacterium | reverse complement strand
TTAAAGAAGTTGTTGCTGATGCGGTAGTTGATATCGAGATCTTTGATATTCTGATTAAGAATATACTGCACACGCGACTCTTTATCCTTTGTCGTACCTAGAAAAACAAGAGCACTTAAGGAAATAAAAATGATGATAACAAATATTCTGATTTTAAGTAAAGAGATCATTAATATCCTGCCACTTTGATATATCTTTACTCCCTAGGAGTGAAAGATTTAAAAAAAGTTTATAAAACAATTATAGTGAGTTGGTCTAAAAATATCAAATGTTTTGGATCTAAAAGTGATTTTTAATTAAAAAAGGTTTGAAGTGGTGCCTCGTCTCGGAATCGAACCAAGGACACAATGATTTTCAGTCATTTGCTCTACCGACTGAGCTAACGAGGCACGGGGATTATCAATGATAAAAAGTTCTTAAATAGTTGAAGTGGTGCCTCGTCTCGGAATCGAACCAAGGACACAATGATTTTCAGTCATTTGCTCTACCGACTGAGCTAACGAGGCGTATCAAATATTTAAGAGGACGAAATATTATCCTATGCGCAGTTACACCAAGCTTAAAGTAGGGCAAACTCTTTAAATTTATCTCCTCGCTCACCATAAGAGCTGAACTGATCAAGGCTGGCGGCAGCCGGAGAGAGCAAGACAGTACGCTGCTTGTCGTCTTCAGCCTTTATCTTTTCACAGGCGATTTTGAGCGTTTTGCATCCTGTGATATTGAGCTTGAAGGCATGGGCAAGTTCGATGAGAGTCGATTCATTCTTCCCGATGGCATAGATGTTGATGTCCAGGCCTTGAAGTGTCTCAAAGAGTGGCGTGAGGTCGACACCTTTGTCATCACCCCCCAGTATAAGCGAGAGTGGTTGCTCCTTATAAGTCAAGATGGCTTGAAGTGTCGCATCAAGGTTCGTAGCCTTGGAGTCATTGACCCAGAGTCTTCCCGTTTTGTCACGAAACTCTTCCTGACGGTGGGCATCCAATGTCATCGCATTGATCAGATCATAATCGCACTCATCAAAGAGGATCTTACTTACACCCAGGGCGAGTAGGGCATCTTGTAAGAAAGCTCCTTTGTAGCGGAGCTTGGAAGTGTCAATATTGAAATATTCCGCCAGGTCTTCATTCGTCTCATAAGTGATTTTCATCGCATCGGTCTGGTAGTCTTCATATTGTTTAGGAAGGATGACACAGTCACCCTCTTGCATCAGCTTAAGCGGTTTGAGCTTGGCTTCTTCGTACTCTTTTAATGAACCATGCCAGTATAGATGATCAGGAGTGATAGGTAAGAGGACAAAGATCTTTGGCGCGGCCTTGTTGGTGTAATGAAGTGTAAAAGAACTGGTTTCGAGGATCCACAAGTTTGCATCTTCATCCAGTTCGGCCAGAGGTGTTCCGATATTCCCACCGGCTTGAGATCCGTGAGAAGCCAGAAGTGTCTGTATCATCTGCGTGGTCGTTGTCTTTCCGTTGGTACCGGTTATCCAGACAGACGGCGGCATTGTATCGGCAAAGAAGTCATATTCACTGATAAGGTTTTGTGCTTTTTTTATCAGTTCATGTGTCGGTGCCATCCCCGGAGAGGGGATCTCGCAGGTAGAATATTTGGCTTCGAACTCAGAAACAGGTCTGAGGGTGTTGCCGTCATCATCTTGAAAAGGTTTATGAACATTGTCATCATAGAAGGTTGAAACACCTACTTTCTTTGCCAAGGCTCGGGTTGTCTTACCATAGCCGAAAAAAGATATGTTTTTTGTCTGCGATGGCATTAACGGATCTTTAATGAGATTAATGCGATGAGATTTGAAAGCATAGAGATGATCCAAAAACGTACGATGATCTTGTTCTCGGCCCAGTTTTTCATCTCAAAATGATGATGGATAGGGGCCATCAAAAAGACACGTTTTTGACGAAACTTATATGAGCCTACCTGTAGCATGACTGAGACAGTCTCAATGACGAAGATAAGACCGACAAGTACCAAAAGTACTTCAGACTTTCCGATGATCCCCATGTAGGCGATAAAGGCGCCGATGGTCAATGAACCGCTGTCTCCCATAAAGACCTCTGCAGGATGACAGTTGAACCACAAGAAGCCGGCCAATGAGCCGATGAGTGCTGCTGCTATGATCACGACCTCTCCAACCGGAAAGTTAGGGAGTAAAAGATATTCCGAGAAGATCGCATGTCCGGTGATATAGACAATGACAGAGAGTGACATCAAGGAGAAGATAGAGGGAACAGTCGCGAGACCGTCCAATCCATCTGTCAGGTTGACTGCATTGGATGTGCCTATCATTACAAAGACCCAGAAGATGATGGCAAAGATGCCCATATCAAAGATAGGATTTTTGAAAAAAGGCAGATAAAGTTGTGTGTTAAAGTCGGCATAAAAATAAAGATAAAGTGTGACGACACCCGCGCTAAGGACCTGGAGAAGCAGTTTTACTCGTGCGCTCAAGCCGGCAAGGTTTTCGTTCTTCATGACTTTGGAAAGGTCGTCCTGCAGGCCGATAAGACCGAAAAGGCTCAGCGTCAACAGTCCGCCGACAACAAAATAGGAGTTAAGTTTGGCGGTCAAGACCGTTGCAAGAATGGCAGCACCTAAAAACACGACACCTCCCATTGTTGGGGTCTTTGCCTTGTGCTGGTGTGAGTCCGGAGCATAATCGTTGATCGGTTGTTCACATTTATCTTGGGCCCATTTGATAAATTTCGGCATGACAAAAAGTGTAATAAGCAGTGCGATGAAAAAAGCAAAACCAGCGCGGACACTGATGTATTGAAAGAGATTGATATCGAGATGTCGGTAAAGCCAGTAAAGCATATGAAATCCGTATTATGAAAATAAAAGTGACATTTTAGTATAATCGCGCTAATACATTTATAAAAGTTATATTGGAGTCTTTTTCTCGACTCGGCAAAGGTAATATATTGGCAAAAAAAGCGATACTCATTATCACAGACGGCATTGGTTATTGTGAACGTACGGAACATAATGCTTTTTATAAGGCAAGCAAACCTACGTATGACAGACT
>JBFEWG010000130.1:0-5412 GCA_041546465.1 Sulfurimonadaceae bacterium | reverse complement strand
ATCAAAATGATAGTTATGGCATAGACTCCTGAAAGGTGCCATAAGAGTGTTGCGAACATAAACCCGTAGACAAAGATCTCATGCCAGAAATAGGTGCCCATCAATGTCAAGAAAGAGATTAAAAGTGAGAGCATGGCAATGAGAATGATCACTTTTATGTGGGTATGTCCCAGCTTGATACGCAAGACGATAGCCATTGTCGTAAAGAGCGCCAGGATGGAGAGAAAGAGTGAAACATGGATGTGCTCAAGCAGGCTTAGGAGATTGAGCGGCTCTATGAACTCATCCGGATTGCCTTGAAGTGTGGAGAGTATCTCTTGGGCACTGCTGCCGAAGAAGTGAGAAAGATAAAAAAGATCTGCTATAAAGTAGATTAACATCATCACAGAGTAAAACCCCAAAAGCAGGGCAAAGTTCGGATTTGAATGGATGTCTTTAGAGATCAGGAATTTCATGGCTTGCTTTTAATGACCACTTCATAGATGGCAAGTGCGATGCGTGACGCGTCAGTTGCCGAACGTGCAGAGAAGGTCGCTCCTGAAATATTGGGTATCTGTTTGCCCAGCTTGAGCGTATCATCGAATTTTAGGTCTTTAAACCTGTCTATCCACAGTTTAGAGGGGATATACTCGGGTGGTTCGTTAAAAGCGACTATCTCAATTCCTTTGAGTGTACCATCAGGTGCGATGACGGAGAGGATGGCACTGTTCTTTGTTCTGACTTTTTGTATGACCAGGATGCCATAACCCAAAAACTTCTCATCCTGTGTGACTTTGAAGGTCTTGTATATCTTGGTTGACAACTTTACCTTCGCACGTTCCTGAACTGCTTTCGCCTCTGCTTTTGAGAGAAGGATACTTTTTTTTTCGATCATGATCGTATCATTAAAGTTCATTTTCAAGGCATCATAAGGCGATAATAGGAGTTGTGCGTTAATCGATGTGATAAGGAGTAAGGCAAGGAATAGTGTTTTCATATAGATACTTTTTTTCGGATTGTATTCAGGTAAGCCTTACAATAAAGTAAGGCTTTGCATGTGTCTTAAAAAATAAAACCTAGACTTAGGCTAAAGATGTCCTGATCTTTTTTTGTCGTTGCAGCATTTTCATAATTTATCATCGCATAATCAGCTTTTAACACCACTTGAGGATGCGGGAAAAAGTTGACACCAACAGTTGTTGTTGAACTCTCTGCATCGACATCCCCTGCAATAGAAGTGTTTGTTCCGTCTACAACTTTGTCATTAGGGTTGATGTAATCATATTGGGCAAAGACAGGTAGTTTGTACTCACTGTTCATACTCGCTAAAATATCATACTCTACATTGACATAATATCCATTGGCATCTTCTGTAGCTTGACCTCCAGTGTTGGCTCCTTCAGCTGCAAGCTTGTCCGCATCATCGATGTGTGTAGCTGAATATACAGCTTTAGCTTTAAATCCAGAGTTCTCATATGCGATATGTGCATCATAGATCATTGCTGTCGGTCCTGAAACAGTCCCCTGTGTTGCTGAACCATAGTATAAAGATGCACCGGCAAGAAGACCAGCGACACCTGTATAGTCTAAGCGGCCGACAAAGGCTACATTGTTCATAGCAGAATTATTGGATGAACCTAAACGTGCATCACGGATAGTCCCTTTTTCACCTGCGCTGGTGTTGTCAAAATCCAGTGCCTGAATCAAACCTGCATTATATTTGAAACCACTCTCACCAATATTTCCATAAGCAAGAACACCTGTTGAATGCCATGTTGAAGGAATGAGATATTTTTCCACATTAGGGCGTTGAACGGTGTTGAAAAGGGTAGGTTCATGACGCAGGTTGACCAGTCCCATTGGTGTCAAAATATGACCGGCTTGAAGGTTGAAGTTATCTGATAGCATGAAGTCAAGATACATGAATTCAACGATCACCTTACCATCTTTTCCGGTACTACCTGCCGGTTTTGTAGTCGAGTTCCCTGAACCACCATGTTCAAATTCCAGTTCAACATTAAGAACAATATTGTCATTAAAGCGGTAACCAATATACGGTACAAAACGATAAACATCAGCTACATTTGTAGCATCTTCTTTACTTGCATAAAACATCTCGCCATATCCACCGATTGAAAGGGGTGATTTAGAGTAGTAGACTTTGGATGCAGCGGCTCCCATACCGTTATGCGACTTCTCAGTGTCGACGACATTGAAATTAAACCCTGTCTTCAAATCCGCTGTCTCTTCGATAAGCGTACTTGTCATCTCCGCAGTCTCTTTGTTCTGTTTTTCAACATTGTTCAAGCGCTCTGTCAATGCTTTGAGTTGTGCCTTAAGTGCATCTGTCTCACTGTCTGCTGAAAGTGTCGTTGTGATAGCGGCAGCAACCGCCACTGATAATAGTGTTTTTTTCATTGTATTATTCCCTTTTGCTACTGATAATTATTATCAGTATTTGTTTTTTGATGAAGAAATAATAGTGATATTTGTTATCAATGTCAATGGTAATGGTAGTGATTATCAATAATTTATCAAAAAAAATAAGATTATTGCATCAAAGTGTGTAAAAACAGGACACAAATTGTCTGATTTAACCATTGTCCCTGTAATGCAGAAAAAACAAACTGTATCCTAAACGTGTGCAGGGAGATATTATAATGTTCTCATAGACGGTGACTGCTCCGGGAATGGGAATTATCTTCCGTTTAGGGTAAGAGTTTGAAGAGATTTGTTTTTTAAAGTTTAGGCGTGATGCTGTATTGATATTGTACGGGCTTCCAGTGATTAATTAGGGAAGTATATATAGTATAGATAAGTATGGTCCTATGAATGAAAGACGATAATAAATATGGAGTAACCGATTACTATATTTAAAAAAGTGCCATGTAGAGCAGGTAAGGATATATCATAAGCCCCATCGTAAGCATGATGGGGTGCAGCGGGAGATTGAGCATGGCCCGGAGTTCGTCACTGAGCTCGTCCAATACGAAATATTTGTAGATCAGCTGCACTTTAAAGATAATGTCAATGCTCTTTACAAGTAAGATAGCCAAAACCCAAAAGTTGTACTGGGTGAGGTAAAAGATATAGATGCCGAGTATATAGCTTGGGTGCATCAGGTAGAGAAGGTATGGGCTCTGCTTGTAATAATGGTAGATCTTGTCCAACATACTTAACAGGGTCGGTGACTTCTGCCAGAGCATTTCGAAAAGTTCGGCAGCGATAAAAAGAATAAAGAGTATAAGTTCATAAGACATGTGAAATGATAGTATAATTTCACCAATAAACGAAGGAAACTGATGTCATTATTTTACACTGATGAAGAAGGCGCACGTGTCTGTGTGCAGGACTTTTACCCTGAAGAGAATATCTATGAAGAGAAAACAACGCTCCTGTATGTATTTATAAAGTTTGAGGGAGATGATGAGGAGCTGTTGCAGATTGAACAGAAAGTGCTTGAAAAAAGTGCCAAGATGAACCTTGATTATGTCGGTTGGAGAGTGTTTGAAGGCTGGTTGGAACTCTATTTTTATGCAGAACAGGCAAAAGGTTTTGAGAATGCTCTTAATGATGCGCTTAAGCCTCACTACCAGTTTGAAAGCGGGCATCGCAAAGATAAGAAATATGAGACCTATTATAAGATGCTGATGCCCAATATCCAGGAATATCACAATATTCAAAGTGAAGAGATAATAGCTGACCTGGAGGATTCAGGCGATGATCTTGAAGCCGAACATCGAATCGAATATTATGCGATGTTCATGACATCAAGTCAGCGAAAACGCTTTATGGAAGCGATTGAAGAGGCAGGTTTTGACCTGTTGCAGGAGTTTATTGATGAGAAAGCCGAGGACGACTTTGTCTACGGTGTCGTCTTTAGCAAGCTTTCGCCTATCAGCATAGAGCTGCTGGGACAACAGACGAAAGAGATCTTTCCGCTTGTCGTGATGGAACATGGCCGTTATGAAGGCTGGGGTACCCAGGCAGTAAGACTCAAAGAAGACGATGCCTGATCACAGATTTTAGTCTTTTCTGTCAACTACCGATAATCGGCATGCATTAATGCTACAATACCCTTGCAAATAAGATAAAGCCTCAAGGTGTTGTAGTTATGCTATCAAAAGAATCTATATGGAAAATCAAAGGAATTCTCCCCTATATCGTAGTAGTATTTTTAAATGCTTTTACTGATCTGGGACATAAGATAATCATTCAGAATACGGTATTTAAGATCTATGACGGTCAGACACAGATTATCCTTACGGCGATCGTTAATGCGCTTATCCTGATACCCTTTGTCCTTCTCTTCTCTCCATCGGGGTTTCTCTCTGATAAATATACAAAGAACAGGGTGATGCGATATGCAGCCTGGGCAGCCGTCTTCATCACACTAGGAATCACTTTCTGCTACTACATAGGTGCTTTTGAACTGGCCTTTTTTCTTACATTTGTTCTGGCGGTGCAGTCGGCTTTGTACTCTCCTGCGAAGTATGGCTATATCAAAGAACTTGTAGGCAACAAGTATTTGACCTTGGGGAATGGGATTGTACAGGCTGTGACAACCGTCGCCATCCTTGCGGGTATTTTTGTCTACTCCATACTTTTTGAGGGCTATCTTGCTCAACGAGAGTATGCAGGCAGCAGTGAGATATTAAGGCATGTCGCACCGATTGGTTGGGCATTGGTGATAGGTTCGATCATTGAACTGATCCTGGCGTACAGGCTTCCGGATACGACGGTGAGAAGCGATATACACTTTGACCTTCGTAAATATGTTACAGGAAAATATCTGAAAACAAATATTAAAGCGATCACACAAGAGAGCATCATCTTCCACTCCATTATTGGTCTGGCTCTTTTCTGGTCTGTTTCACAGGTCGTCCTGGCGAGTTTTCCTGCTTATGCCAAGGAGAACCTTGATATCACGAACACCGTTTTGGTCCAGGGGATGATGGCCCTCGCAGGTATCGGGATCGTGATCGGTTCAATCGTTGCGGGCAAGGTCTCCAAAAACTATATCGAAACGGGCAGCATCCCTCTTGGGGCACTGGGAATCACAGTTTCACTCTTTCTGCTACCGATGTTGAGTGATCTTAACATGCATGGGCTGAACTTTTTTGCTTTTGGTTTCTTTGCCGGTCTCTTTATTGTTCCATTGAATGCACTGATACAGTTTAATGCCAAAGAGCATGAACTTGGCCTGGTTATCGCTGGAAACAACTTTATTCAAAACATCTCAATGATCGCATTTTTGGGATTGACTGTTCTTTTCGCTTTGTTTGGAATGAACAGCGTGGGACTTTTCTATCTAATGCTTGTCGTTGCATTTGTAGGTTCACTTTATGTCATCTCCTATATCCCACAATCATTGGTGATATTTCTAATCGCTTCGCTGATATCGCGTCGTATAAAGATCGAAGTTCTTGGGTT
>JBFEWG010000110.1:0-6616 GCA_041546465.1 Sulfurimonadaceae bacterium | reverse complement strand
GTGCCTTACTGATACCGGCACCAAGGATCTGGATCTTGTCGTCTTCGTCGATATCAGCGATGATAGCACAGATCTTAGTTGAACCAATGTCAATGGCAAGTACTGTTCTATTCAAGGTTAATTTCCTTTTAGATATGAAGTCACAGGGTACTGCACTTCAAGTTTTTTGAGTAATCCCTCATTCAAGAGAGAAGTCTTAAGTCGTAACACATTTCTCTCTTGTGTGTTATTTTCTTTCTTAAGCAGTTTCTGTTCCAAAATATTAAAAAGGACTATTTTTTCGCCTTTGATTTTGACAAATCCGCGTTTTTCCTGCTGAGAGAAGAGGGCTTCAAGGAACTCTGCGGCTTCATATTCCGCAAGTGGTGCAAGTTTATCGATACTTTCACGTGTCACAAACGGTGAAGTTTTGCCTTTAAATGTCGCTACCGAGTTTTTGGCAAGCTCTTCCAGACGTTGCGAAGTCTCTTCAGCTATATAAGTCGCTTTGACTTTCTCAGATGCCTCTTCAAAGCTTTGCGGTTCGCTACCTTTACTATCGATCAGCTTGAAGATGAAAAACTTTCCATCCACTTCTTGAGGTTTTAGATAGGGTTTGGCAAGGGAAAGTTTAGAGATCTTTTCAAAAGCAGTTACTCCATATGGATTGGTGCTTTGAGTGATCGTTACAGTCTGTTTTGGAGTATTTGCATCAAGCTTCTCTTTTTTATACTGGATATAGGTGCGAAGTGCCTCTTTGTTCGTCGCTTCTTTGTTTAAAAGGGCGAGAAGCTCTTCCTGTGCATCAGTAAAACTTTTTATCTCTCCACTTTTAGTGGTCAGGGCATGTTTGTTTTTCTCATATGCGGCTTTCAGCTCATCATCACTGTATGAAGCAGTAATAGTTGGCTGCTCTATTGTCTCAAGAGTATAGCTTGGTTCACGCATATAATCCATCTTATGTGCTTCCCAGTATTTTTTAAGTTCATCCTCAGTAGGTTGAACAGAGATCATTGAACTGTCAAGGATCTTGTAGGAGATCTTGTCATTGATGTATAAGGCAGTCGCCACAGCCTCTTCTTCAATAGATTGTGCCTTTGGGGAGATGATGTCCATCAGTTTTGACAAGAGTAGAGAACGTCTGACATCCTGTTCATATTGTGACATCGTCAACTGGGCCTGTTTCAAAACCTTCTGGTAAGTCTCCTTATCAAACTTTCCATCCTGAAAAAATGCTTCTGTCGTAGATATATTGTCACTGAGTTCTTTGTCTGAAACAGCAAGTTTCAACTCATGAGCCAGGTTGACCAATAGTGATTCATTGATAAGCTGTTTAAGTGCTTGCTGTTGCAGTCCAAATGCTTTGGCCTGCGATTCATCAAACTTGCCCTGGAACATTTGATTGTATTGGGCAAACAGCTGACGATAGGTCGAGTTCATCTGACGAACACTCACTTCCACATCGCCAACCTGGGCGACTGTGTCAGCACCGCGTCCCGAAAAACTCCCGCTTCCAATTGCAAACATAGGGCCTGCTGCAATAAATGCACCGACACTGATCCATAAGGTGATATTCAAGTATTTTCGATGTCTTTGCATCCATGTGATCATATAAAGTTTCCTTAGAATAATAATGTAGTTATTCTAGTGTGTTGAGGATTAAAATTCTCTAAATATGGTGTTGCGGGAGAATTATTGCCTTATATGTAACATTAAAGGGCACTTCTACTATAATTTAGTACTGTTGACCGAGATTGAAAGGAATAGTTATGATAAATAAGAGAGTGCCTGGAGATACTTGGTTGAAAAGTTTTAATGTTGGTAAAGATATCGATATAAGCAATCTATGGAGCCTGGCAGGTAGAACGATAAAAGAACAGTATAACATCATTTGTAAAGGGATAAAGGCGAATTAATGGAAGGTATACATAATACAGAACAGATCGGTTCTGCCATAGGCCTACTGATCATGTTGCTCTATTTAGGCTGGCATCTGTTTATCAAAAAGCGCTAAAGGCTTAGAGATCAAAACCTTGGCTTTTTGTGACCTCTCCAAGCATTAATAAACGACAGCTCTTCTCCAAGATGGAGAGTTTTCGTGTCATGGTGTGAAGGTCTCTGGAGAAGGCATATACACCGTATCCCTTGATAATCATGATATTTGTCTCGTTTTTGATGAAATGACGGGGAATTTCAGAACTTGCCCTGTCATACCAGTCGTCAAAGGATTTAGGGTCATAAATCTTGATACCTTTAAACTCCTTGTGCCCAAAATAATCCTCCGGCAGGATGACACTATGGTTAAAACTGTAGGCGGTTGTGTAGGGCGGGATAGAGTAAGAGATGAACTTGGCATCAGAAATATTCGCATAGATCTGAGCATGGATAGGGGTGTCTATACTGGCGACTTTCCATCGATAGTCCTTATTATGTCCCACTTCCAGAAGGTCCTTTTCATTCATCTTGTGAAAGATCGCTTCTTTGGTATTGACAATAAAACGGTTGTTGTCAGTTTTAGCGGAGATAGAACCATGGTAAAGTCCAAAAAAATCGTTTTGAAACATTGATCGAGAGAGTGTGGAAAGTTGTGTTTTGAGATGTTCGACCATAAAGACCCTTGATTAAAAGTGTGGAGTGAGTATAACGTATTGGAAATAAAACTATTAGGATTTTTATGAGATTATTCTGATTATTCATAACTATAAGAGCGATTTCGCTATTATTAAGAAAAAATTTCGTAGAAGGTTTTGTACTTGCAGAATATACCGCATGTCCCCGTTTTGTACAGAGAAGTCGAAAAGACATTTAAAGACCTGAATGATGGTATCGTAATAGACTGTACAATGGGATATGGAGGACACAGTTCCTTGATCTTGCAGACAAACAGTAAGGTCAGGCTTATCGGGATTGATCAGGATCAGACAGCTATAGATTTTTCCACCAAAAGGCTTGAGCCGTTTAAAGAACGTGTCGAGATTCGAAAGGGGCGTTTTTCCGAGATGGCTGAAAAGATCTTCAACGAGAATCCAGCTGATAGTATCAGTGGGCTTCTCGCTGATATCGGGGTCTCCTCTTTACAGCTGGATGAGAAAGGGCGCGGCTTTGGTTTCGAAAGTGAAAGCCTGGATATGCGAATGGATCCGAGTCGTGAGTTCAGTGCTGCAGATGTCGTCAATACCTATGCCCAAAGCGAGCTTGAACGTATCTTTTTTGACTATGGCGAGATAAGAAATGCGAAGCGGATAGCCGCAGAGATTATCAAAGCCAGACCTTTACATTCGGCTAAAGAGCTTTCAGAAGTGGTCAGACCCTTTGCCCCGAGAGGCAAGAAAATCCATCCTGCGACCTTGGTCTTTCAGGCCATACGTATCGAGGTTAATAATGAACTGGGAGAACTTGAGGGGCTTCTTGATGCCATAGAAAGAGCGGGTCTGACACGGGCACGGATCGCTATCATCTCATTTCATTCTCTTGAAGACCGGATGGTAAAGCAACGATTTAAAAAATGGACACGTTCATGTATCTGTCCAAGCGATGCGATGCGTTGTACCTGTGGAAACAACCATGCTTTGGGCAGGCTTGTGACACGTAAGCCATATGAAGCACTGGCTGATGAGGTCAAGGAGAACGCTCGAAGCAGATCAGCAAAGATGAGGGTATTTGAATTTGGCGTATGATGATAAAGATGATATCTTAAGCGAGATAGATACCGTTATCGGTGAACAACGGGAATTAAGTCTAAATTATCTTTTTGCTGTTCTATTGATCGCGTGTCTGATCCTGTTACTTGCCTTTCCTAAGATATTTTTGCAAAGCAGTATCTATTACAAGAGTCGTGACATCTCTTCTTTGGAGCGTGAATACAAGAGCTTAAAAGAGGAAAACAAGATCATTACACATGAGGTCGAGCAGAAAAAGTTTAAAAACCAGATACTCGACACCATGTTTTGAAAGAAGGCAGTATGTTAAAAAAATTTATTGAGTTTGCCATTGACAAACCGCTTCTAAATCATATCTTTCTTGCTTTTATTGTTCTACTCTCTGTCTTCTCCTATCTGAACATCCCTAAAGAGATATTCCCTGTCTTTCAGATGGACAAGATCGTTGTCACAGGCGGATATGCCGGTACAAGTGCCGATGTAATGGATAAGATGGCTGTCAAGAGTATTGAAGATGAACTCAAAAATATCAATGCTTTGGAAAAGTTAGAGACACGCGTTAAAAACGGAAGTTTTAGTATCCTAGCCGATATCAAGCCGGAATCGGATAATATCTCTGCCCTTAATGATGTGAAAGATGCGGTCTCAAAAGTCAAGCGCGATCTTCCGGCAGATATGGACGAACCGATTGCCAGGCTGTTTGAACACGCTATTCCTCTTTGTCAGGTCTCGATCTCATCGAACAAGCCGATAAAAGAACTCCTGGATATGGCAGAGATAATCAAGTCCGAGATCTCTGCCTTTAAAGACCTGAGTGAAGTGACAATCAGAGGAGATGCAGATGATGAACTCCTGGTCAAGATAAACCTCTCAAAGATAGAAGCCTATGGACTTCAAAGTGATGAAGTCACCCAGGCCCTTCAATCGATCAGTTCTATCTTCCCGATCGGGACAATCAAAGAAAGAGGAAGACACCTGTATATCAGTACAAGCAATGGTGAAAAAGAGCTTGTAAAGCTGAAAAACATGCTGTTGAACGTGGGCGGTAAACGTGTTCGCTTGGCGGATGTGGCAGATGTTGATTTTACTATATCGGAACAGAGTGAGTTGACACACTTCAACGGTCTACCGACAATCTCGATTAATATTACCAAGGCAAAATCAGGAAATGCGATTGCCCTGGTGAAGGACATCAGAGCTGTACTGAAAAAGTCTGAAGCAGATTATCCGGGCTTTAAGTTCAGTGTTTACTCAGATACTTCAGTGTGGATTAAAAATCGTCTGAATACAGTATTCTCCAATATTCTTTTTGGTCTTTTTCTTGTCTTTCTTGCCATGATGTTGACCGTCAATCGGGGTATTGCCTTTGTTGTTGCTTTGGGTATTCCGCTCTCTTTTATGATTGGGTTGATCGTCACAGAAAAGATCGGTTACTCTTTAAATATGCTTTCCCTCCTGGGTGGTCTGATTGCTCTGGGTATGCTTGTGGATGAAGCTATTGTCGTTGCAGAAAATATCTACAGGCATCTGGAAATGGGCCGTGACAGGCGTGAAGCCGTTGTAGAGGGAACACGGGAGATGTTCCCGGCAGTTCTGGCTGCGACGTTGACAACAGTCTTTGCTTTTGTGCCCTTGTTGATGATGACGGGGGAAATGGGGACTTTTATCAAGATCCTACCGATTATGATCTCCGTATTGTTGCTTTCATCACTTTTTGAAGCTTTTTATTTTCTTCCATTGCATGCGAAGGACTTTTTACGTGTTCGAAGGGATGACCATGTCAGTCATGACTTGTGGAACAAACTATACAAGGCTTATGAGAAAACACTTTATGCCCTGATCAAAAATAGAAAACGTTCTCTGCTTGTCCTGGTATCAAGTATCATGGCCGGGACGGTTCTGCTCGGGAGTATGACAAAGTTTCAACTTTTTCCGACTTTTGACGTGACTCAGGTCTTTGTCTCGGGTAAACTGGAGATAAACCATGATCTTGAGAACTCGGAAAAGATTATCTCACAGATCGAAAAAGTGATCCTGGACTATAAAAAAGAGGGTGAGATGATCTCGGTTACCTCGACAGTGGGTATACGCCTGGATGCGAAGAACCAGGCACAGACCGGAGAAAACCTTTTTCATATTTTTATTGACCTGCATGAACGCGCACCGACAAATTTCTTTGAACGTTTTATCAACCCGTATATCTCGATCGAGTATGATCCGGACCTTCTGACGCGAAAAAGAAGTGCTCTTGAGATTGCAGCCGATATCAAAGAATTGATGAAACCGTTTGAAGAGATGGAAGTAAAAGGAGTGAAAGTTTTTGACGAACTTCGTGTGACAACACCAAGTACGGGTGTCGTAAAGAACGACATCGAGATTGCACTCTCAGGAAAACCGGATGACGAACTCTTAAGCGGTCTGCGGCAAATTGAAGATGAGATGCGAAAATATGAGGGGATATATAATATTGCCAATGACGCGACTGAAGGTGAAAAAGAGCTGAAGCTTCGTATCAACAGTTACGGACAAAAGCTCGGGTTTACTGAAGAGATCCTCAACCGGGAATTGCGTGCCTATTATCTACAGGGTGAGTACGGCAAGATGTTTAATGAAGCAGGCCTGGTACGTATCCGTGTAGAGAGCAGACAAAAAGATAATTATGATAACCTCTACCGACTTGAATTGAACATACCGGGAACACAAAAACGTGTCCGTCTTAAAGAAGTCGCAGACTTTATCATTCAAACGGCTTATGTGAGTATTGATAAAGAGGATGGAAAGCGTATCCGTACGGTCTTTGCCTCTTTGGATAAGTCAAAAATGACAGCGGGTGAGGTAACCACTGCTTTGGATCCACTTATGAAAAGTCTGAGAGAAGAAGGTTATGGCGTTGATATCAAAGGGGAGCAGAAAGAGAACGAGAAGACGATGCGTGAACTTTCTCAGGCACTTGTGGTCGCTCTGTTTCTGATTTTTAT
>JBFEWG010000126.1:0-5485 GCA_041546465.1 Sulfurimonadaceae bacterium | reverse complement strand
GTGTCTCAAAATACAGTCAAAATAGTTGAGCGGTTTGGAAGGTTTACTAAGATAGGAAGTGCGGGGATCAATTTTAAAATCCCACTGATAGACCAGATTGTCATCACGCAATCATTACGGATTCAGCAGCTTGATGTAAAAGTTTCCACAAAGACAAAAGATAACGTGTTTGTAGATATTGTCGTCTCTGCGCAGTATCGAATCGAGGATAACAAAGATAAGATATACAAATCCTATTATGAACTTGAAGATGTCGAGGGACAGATTAACAGCTATCTGTTTGATGTAGTCAGAGCTGAAATTCCAAAAATGAAGCTGGATGAAGTTTTTGAAAAGAAGGATGAGATAGCAATTGCTATAAAAAAAGAGCTTTCGGAGGCGATTGGCGGTTTTGGATATGAAATCATCAAAACACTTGTGACAGATATCGATGTTGATGCAAGAATTGTACAGGCGATGAATGAGATCGTAGCCAGTGAAAGAGAGAAGTTGGCTGCTGTGGAAAAAGCTGAAGCGGCCAAGATCCTTATGGTCAAAGAAGCAGAGGCACAGGCTGAAAGTAAAAAACTTCAAGGTGAGGGGATCGCCAATCAGAGAAAAGCTATTGTCTCCGGTTTTAAAGAAAGCATTGAGGATATGAAACAAGTTGGTGATATCGAAACCAGTGAAGTACTTAATTTAGTTCTTATCACACAATATTTTGACACGTTAAAAGAAGTCGCCCAATCGGATTCAAATACAATCATGCTTCCTAGCAGTCCATCAGGTTATAGTGATGTTGCAGCTCAAATAAGAGAAGCGATTATTAGTGGAAATATAGTAAAAAGCAAAACAGATTAAGTACCAGTATGAGTTGGGAGTTTACTGGTTAAAAACAGATTTAAGTATAATTCAAAAAAACTAAATTGATTACATGGAGAAACTATGAGTTCATATACGATTTGGCATAACCCGCGTTGTTCAAAATCACGTCAAACGATGGGAATTTTAGAAGAAAAAGGTATCGAGGCCGAGGTTGTGAAATATCTTGATGAGACACCGTCAGTCGATGAGATCAAAGCAGTGTTAAAAAAACTGAACATATCTGCACGTGAGCTGATGCGAACAAAAGAAGATATCTATAAAGAGCTTGGATTGAAAGATGAAACAGATGAGCAGAAGCTTATTGAAGCGATGGCATCATATCCAAAACTTATCGAGCGTCCTATTGTTATCAAAGGTGATAAAGCAGTACTTGGAAGACCGCCTGAAAAAGTTTTGGAGCTGTTATAAGTTCTTGTTGTCCAAAAGTTCTTTGGAACTTATCCAATAGAACATGCCGATAGTGATAAGATAAAAACTTCCCCATACGAGATTGGAAAGCCATGAGTAGGAGAGCAGTGAGACATAAAAGAGCAGACTCATCACACTGAAACCAAGGTTGCTATAGGCAAAAAGTCTCTTTTCCTGTGTTATCTCAAACTCTTTGACGATATATCCTACGGAGAGTTTTATTCCAAAGTAATAGAAGATCAAAAGCCAGCTAAAACTGGCGACGGTCAAGAGTGTGGCATTAAGTTCACTGAAGATAGTTCGAAGCAGCCTGTCGGTTACACTGAAGATGATAGGAAAAAGAACGCCTGCAAAGATGACAAGAAGTATAGTCTGTGCAAGTGTAGAGATCCGGTACTTCATCAGAGTTAGTGTTTGTCTAGGATACGAGGTAGGGTAATGCCCTCTTGTCCCTGGTATTTACCGCTTTTGTCACGATATGACGTCTCACATACTTCATCGCCTTGTAGGAAAAGGACTTGTGCGATCCCTTCATTCGCATAGATCTTTGCCGGTAGAGGTGTTGTGTTGGAGATCTCAATAGTGATATGCCCTTCAAATTCTGGTTCAAACGGGGTGACATTGACGATAATACCACAGCGTGCATAGGTCGATTTTCCCAGACAGATAGCCAGGACATCACGTGGAATCTTGAAATATTCTACTGTTCTTGCCAAGGCGAATGAGTTGGGAGGAACAATACAGACATCACCCGTAAAATCTACGACATTGGCATCGTCAAAATGTTTAGGGTCGACAACAGTGGAGTTGAGGTTGGTGAAAATTTTGAACTCATTGCTGACGCGGATATCATAACCGTATGAACTTAGACCGTAACTGACGACACCTTTGCCGACCTGATCTTCACAAAAAGGTGAAATCATCCCATTTTTAACAGCCTCTTCACGTATCCAAGTATCCGCTTTTAAACCCATATTTAAACCCTTTTTAATAGTATTACTTAATCTTAATTTTAATTTCGATATTATATCACACTATTTTTTACAAAATTTGCTTTAGGAGACATAATCCGATGGATATGAAACAGATAAAATCACTAATGAAAGAGTTCGATGACAGTTCTCTTAGTTCACTTAAAATTAACAAAGAGGGTTTTTCTATTGAACTTGAGAAAGCAACAATCGCAACAGCGGTAGCAGCACCAGTGGCAGTTGCAGCACCTGCTCCGGCAGTGGCAGCAGCACCTGCATCTGCTCCGGCAGCTCCAGCAGCGGAAGAGATTGCGGGTGATAAGATATTGTCTCCTATGGTAGGAACATATTACGCTTCCCCATCTCCAGATTCTCCTGCTTTTGTCAAAGAGGGCGATATAGTCAAAAAAGGACAGCCGTTGGCAATCCTTGAAGCGATGAAGATCATGAACGAGCTTGAAGCTGAGTTTGATTGTAAAATCCTTAAAATCCTTGTTGAAGATGGTAAGCCTGTTGAATATGATATGCCATTGTTCGTCGTAGAGAAAATGTAATCATGGCTGAGATCAAAAGAATCTTAGTCGCCAACCGTGGCGAGATCGCACTTCGTGCTATCCGTACGATCAAAGAGATGGGAAAAGAAGCGGTTGCTATCTACTCCAAAGCTGACAAAGGCGCTCACTATCTTGAGCTGGCCGATGCAGCTATCTGTATTGGTGACGGACCAAGTTCTGAGTCCTATCTGAATATCCCTGCTGTCATTGCAGCAGCGGAAGTCACACATTGTGATGCTATCTTCCCGGGGTACGGATTCCTCTCTGAGAATCAACATTTTGTTGAGATCTGTACGCACCATAAGATCAAGTTTATAGGACCGACAGTTGAAGTCATGCAGTTGATGTCTGACAAGTCAAAAGCAAAAGATGTCATGATCAAGGCTGATGTTCCTGTTGTACCAGGTTCAGATGGTGCCATTACTGATATCGAAGATGCGAAAAAACGTGCAAAGGTAGTCGGTTATCCGGTTATTTTGAAAGCTGCCCAAGGTGGCGGTGGACGCGGGATGCGTGTGGTTGAAGATGAGTCATACCTGGAAAATGCCTTTTTGGCGGCAGAGTCAGAAGCGATCACAGCCTTTGGTGACGGTACTATCTACATGGAGAAGTTCATTAAAGACCCGCGCCACATCGAGGTTCAGGTCATGGCAGATTCACATGGTAATGTTATTCATGTAGGTGAGCGTGACTGTTCGATGCAAAGACGTCATCAGAAACTGATTGAAGAGTCTCCAGCCGTTGTCTTGACACAAGAAGTCAGAGAGCGTCTTTGGGCTGCGGCAGTTCGTGCGACACAATATATCAAATATGAAGGTGCAGGTACCTTTGAGTTCCTTTTGGATGCAAACCTTGATTTCTACTTTATGGAGATGAATACCCGTCTTCAAGTTGAACATACGGTTTCCGAGATGGTCTCCGGAGTGGATCTTATTGAGATGATGATTCGTGTTGCAGAGGGTGAGAAACTTCCTTCACAAGAATCTATCATACTATCAGGACATGCGATTGAGTGTCGTATTACGGCAGAAGATCCTGTCAAGTTCCTTCCATGTCCGGGTAAGATCGGTGACTGGATGACACCGGGCGGAAACGGTGTCCGCATCGATACACATGCTCATGCGGGATATATTGTTCCGACGATCTACGACTCAATGATCGGTAAACTTATCATTTATGCGGATAGTCGTGAGAAAGCTATTGCAAAGATGCACCGTGCCCTTTCTGAGTTTAAGATCACAGGCATTAAAACAACAGTGGCTTTCCATCAGAAGATGATGGAAAACGAAGACTTTATTTCCAATAACTTCGATACAAAATATTTGGAACGCTATAACGGGTAAAAAGCACGTTGTGTGCTTTTTGTCTGTCTTACATTTAATTTTAACCACCTGCTTATTTCACATAAAAACGATCTGCTTTTCAAGGAGACAGAGATATTAAATAAATTGGAAGACTTTCTAAGAAAAAAATATCAGATCGAAGAAGCACCATGGAAACGAAAAGTACTGTTTTTACTTTCAGTGGGAGTCTTGATAGGCTGTAGCGTATCAGCATATACACAATATCTATATCATTGGACTAATGATACACTCTGGGTTTTGATTATACTGTTTACTATTATCTCTTTGACTGGATTATTGGTATCAATCTTCAGTAAAGATTTTTGGATTGCCCTTATTTTAGGCAAGATATAAGCAGAAGAGCTGGAGGGGATAGAAGGGGTGTCTCCTACTCCTCAGGAAGCCTTAAAACTTTGATATCGGCATTGACGCGCATACGCTGAAAATGCTCACTAAGAATTTGTTCACGTTTATCATCCATAATTTTTGCTTGCAGTTGATCACGGATAAGCTCGAGTGGAGGTGTATTAAGCTCGTTTTTCTTCATGATATAAAAAGCCATGTGTCCTGTACCCCCTGGCTGCGGTATCACAGGTGAAAATCTGCCGTCTTTGGTACTGATCAGCAGTTGGGCTAATCTGGGATTGATGGCTGCTGTCTGAACAGTCTGTGCCTGAGTCTGAACACCTGGAACATTCATCATCGGATTTAAGATTTTCTGCTCTAAAGCATCTTTACTGCTACTGGTGTAGAGCATCGTATCAATTGTTTTTGGTGTCTGATATTCATCAAGATGAAGGTTATAGTACTCTTCAAGCTCTTCTTCTGTCGGCTCTTCCATCTCAGACATAGCGATTGCGTTGAAAAGTTTTTGTTTTAGCAGCTTTTCTCTGGTTTTCAGTTTGGTTTGGGATTCACTCAGGTGACGAACTGAACTCATCGCTTCATAGAGCTGTGTCAATGTCATATTGTTTTGATCCGCCATCTTGTTCAGTTCATCAAGTACCTCTTGATTACTTACACTGATATTGCGCTTCTTTGCTTCTATTTTTTCGAGTTTTGTTCGAATAAGAAGGTCGACTGTTTGTTTGATATCGAGGTTACTGATTGCCTGTTCTTGCTTGATTTCATAAAGTGTAATCGGCTCATCGTTGATCGTGACAGCGATTCCGCCGATAATATCGGCAAAAAGAAGGGGGCTAAAGAGCAAAGAAAGAATAAGTTTTTTCATAAAAATCCATCATAATAAAGTGAAGAACTTTACCATCTTTTAACCAAGGATTAACTAAAATAGCGCCACTATAAATCAGGGAAATATAATGACTGTAACACGTTTTGCACCAAG